>NZ_JBEYRP010000011.1:0-73671 GCF_040704085.1 Streptomyces sp. NPDC047841 | reverse complement strand
CGTGGATGCGGCTCTGGGCGGGGGATTGGCGGGGTCGACTGGTGAGTCGGCGGAGCCCCGGGCCCGGTTCCCGGCCGAGCCCAGGGGCCGGCGCCGGCTCCCGGTGAAGCCCGGGTCCAGCCCCCAGGTCGGCGTCCGGTGGAGTTGCGGGATCAGCAGGTGAGGCGGGCGTCTGCCCAGTCCGCGTGGTCCGAGTCGACGCCGTCGTTCCCGTCCGTGACGACCAGCCGTACCACCTGGGCGCCGGTGACGTCGGCGGTGAGCGGCTGGGCGGGCATCGCGTTGGTGAGGACGCCGGTGGACGCGGCCTTCGTTCCGTCCGCCCAGATCTCGAAGGCGACGGTGCCCTTCGTGCCCTTCTCGTCGTCCACGCCGACCTCCGCCGTGACCTTCTCGCAGGCCTTGCCGGTGTAGAAGGAGATGTCGCTGGGCGCGTGGACGCCGAGCCCCTTGGCGTACACCGTCCCGCCGATGGTGAGCGGGTTGCCGTCGCCGGCGGCGCTCTCCCCGTTGCTGGTGTTCCGCTCCACCGGCCCCCAGCCGTTGGTCGCCGACAGCCACGGCAGATCACCGAGGTACGACGTCCCGGCGGGCGGCGGTACGACGACGGACGCGGCCAGCGCAAGGGTGCTGGTGACCGGTGTGCCGGACGGCGAGCGGTAGTTCGTCGTGAGCGTGAGGCCGTAGGAGCCGGCCGGGGTTCCGGACGGCGCGGTCACCTGCCAGCCGGTGCGCAGCGTCCCGCCGGGGGCGAGCGCGGAGGCCGAGGTCGCCGAGGTGGGCCGTACCGTCCAGCCGGCGGGGCCGGTCAGCGACACGGAGACCCGTCGCGCGGGTGTCCGGCCGAGGTCGGTGACGGTGCTGGTGAGCGTGGCCGGGCGGGCCGCCTCCAGCAGCGTGCTGCCGTCCAGGCCGAGTTCGACGGCCGGCGGGTGGGCGGCCCAGCGCGGATCGGCCGCGACGCGCAGCAGGACCGTGCCGTGCGCCGGGACGGTGGCGGCGATGGCGCCGGCGGTGTTGTACGTGCGGTGCTGCCACAGGTCCCGCAGGGCGTAGGCGCCGGCGTCCGGCAGGCCGACGGCACGCGCGCTGGTGGCGATCCGCTGGGCGGTGCCGGACTCGTTGAAGAGGGCCACCGCGCGGCTGCCGTCCTCCATCTCCTTGGCGACGGCCCAGCGCCCGCCCCCGGAGGAGACGACAGTGCCCTGCTTGCCGAGCGGGTCCTGGTCGACGGCGATGACCTCCTCGTTGCCCAGGATGTCGTAGGTCGCCGGGGTCGCCTTGCGCAGGTCGGTGCCGATGAGCAGGGGCGCGGCCATCACCGACCAGAGCGAGAAGTGCGAGCGGTACTCGGTGTCCGTCATGCCGCCGTTGCCGACCTCCAGCATGTCGGGGTCGTTCCAGTGACCGGGGCCGGCGTAGGGGGCGAGCGGGAGGTTCTGCTTCAGGATCGACAGCATCGAGCCCCAGTTGTCGCTGATGTCGCCGGTGGTCCGCCACAGGTGGCCGACGTCCGAGGCCCACTCCCAGGGCTTGTTCTGCCCCCACTCGCAGATGCTGTAGACGATGGGCCGCCCGGTCGCCTTCAGCGCGTCCCGCATGGTCCGGTAGCGCTGCTGGGCGTCCACGCCCTGGTTGTTGCAGTTGTCGTACTTGAGGTAGTCCACGCCCCAGTCGGCGAACTGCCGTGCGTCGCTGTACTCGTGGCCCAGGGCGCCCGGGAAGCCGGTGCTGTCGCAGGTCTTGGTGCCGGCGCTGGTGTAGATGCCGAGCTTGAGGCCCTTGGCGTGGACGTAGTCCGCGACCGCCTTGATGCCGTCGGGGAAGCGGGCCGGGTCGGGCACCAGCTTGCCGTTCGCGTCACGATCGGGCAGGGCCCAGCAGTCGTCCAGGTTGACGTACCGGTAGCCCGCGGCCTTCAGGCCCTTCTCCACGAAGAGGTCCGCGATGCCCTCGACCATGGACGCGTTGAACTCGGCGCGGCAGTGGGTGGAGTTCCAGTTGTTGAAGCCCATCGGCGGGGTGAGGGCGAGCCCGTCGGCGAGGGCGGGCGCGGCGGGGGTCCGGGCGGGCGCCGCCAGGGCGGGGGTGGCGAGGCCCGCCGCGCACAGCAGCGCGGCGGTGAGCGCTCCGGCAACTCTTCGGCGTGTGGTGCGGGTCGTGCGGGTGTGAGGGTGACGCATCGTCGACGTTCCTCCGACTCGCGATAACCGGGATGACTGCGTGTACGCGTCATCAGTGCGCGTTTACGGTAGGACGTGTCTGACTGTGTTGGAAGAGGGCTGTCGGATGTTCGGCTGTGTTTGTTTGGGGGAGACCTCGGCCCTGGTGCGCGCGAGCCACAGCGTGACTCCTGCCCCCTCCGCGCAGTTGATCAGCGCATGAAGAAGCGCAGCATGCTCGCCCTCGCCACCCTCGCCGCCGGTTTCGTCGTGGCCGCCGTCACCCCGTCCCACGCGGCGGACCAGGCACCCCTCGGCGACCTCAACGTCTCGGACACCCTCGACTCGGCCGGCCACCTCGTCGCCCAGGACAGCCTGGACGTCGACCACGGCGCGCTCGGACACGAGTAACCCCCGACGGCGTACGGCGTGCGTGCCGGTGTCCCCGCCGCAGGGGGCGCCGGCACTCCCGTGTGCGCGCGGACAGGCGCCCTCAACGGGAGGGGGTTTCCGTGGCAGGGTGGAGCGGGCAAGCCTCAGGGGGCCGACACAGGAGGGGGAGTCCGTGACCGTCGTCTGGATCAACGGCGCGTTCGGTGCGGGAAAGACCACCACGGCACGCGAACTGATCGAACTGATCCCGAACAGCGCGCTCTTCGACCCCGAGGTCATCGGCGGGGCGCTCACGCACCTGCTGCCGCCCAAGCGCCTGGCCGAGGTCGGCGACTTCCAGGACCTGCCGATCTGGCGCCGGATGGTGGTCGACACCGCCGCCGCGATGCTCGCCGAGCTGGGCGGCACCCTCGTCGTGCCCATGACCCTGCTCCGCCAGGAGTACCGGGACGAGATCTTCGGTGCTCTCGCCGCCCGCCGGATCGCCGTGCACCATCTGCTGCTGGCCCCGGCCGAAACGATCCTGCGCGAGCGGATAGCCGGGCGGGAGATCCCGCCCGACCTGCCCGACGGCGAGATACGCGTACGGCAGTGGTCGTACGACCACATCGAGCCGTACCGCGCCGCCCTCGCCTCCTGGCTCACCGCCGACGCCCACCCGGTCGACACCAGCGACCTCACCCCGTACGAGACCGCCGTCCGCATCGCCGACGCCGTCGGCGCCGGGGCCGTGCCCGCCTGCGACATCGTCCAGACCCCCGAGCCGACCGCCGAGACGCTCGCCGCCGGCGTGCTGCTCTTCGACGAGCACGACCGGGTCCTGCTGGTCGACCCCACGTACAAGCCCGGCTGGGAGTTCCCCGGTGGTGTGGTGGAACGGGGCGAGGCCCCGGCCCGCGCCGGGATGCGCGAGGTGGCCGAGGAGACCGGGATACAGCTGAGGGAGGTGCCCCGGCTGCTCGTCGTGGACTGGGAGCGGCCCGTCCCGCCCGGCTTCGGCGGGCTGCGGCTGCTGTTCGACGGGGGCCGGCTGGGGTCCGGGGAGGCGTCCCGGGTGCTGCTGCCCGGCCCGGAACTGCGCGCCTGGCGGTTCGCCACGGAACAGGAGGCCGCCTCGATGCTGCCCCCCGTCCGGTACGAGCGGCTGCGCTGGGCGCTGCGCGCCCGGGAGCGGGGCAGCGCGCTCTACCTGGAGGCGGGCGTACCGGTCGGCTGACCCGGCGCCGCGACGATCGAGCGGAGCGCGGCGGTGGCGCCGCTCAGCACCGGATCGCCGTGGCCGAAGCAGGCCACCTCCGCCCCGAGGTCCGCCAACCGTCCGATCGAGGCGAGCAGCCGGGCCCGGTCCAGGTTGAACACCCCCGCCACCGGCGTCCCGTCGTCCGGTGCCGCCGCCACCGTGTCCCCGGTGAAGAGCACGCCGTGCGCGGGCAGGAACAGCGCGATGCTGCCGTCGGTGTGGCCCGGGACGTGCACCACCCGCGCCCCGCCGCCGAAGCCGAGCACGTCTGTGTCCGTCACCTCGGTGAGGGCGGCCGGGGGCACCCGAGGGCCCTCGGGCAGGTGCCGGGCCGCCTCCGCGTGGATTGGCAGCTCCCACTCCTCGAAGCGCGGCGCCGGACCGGGCCGCTCACCCCGCACGAAGGGGGCGTCCAGAGGGTGCGCCAGCACCTCGGCCCCGCTCAGCGCGGCGAACTCGCCCGCCCCGCCCACGTGGTCCTCGTGGAAATGGGTCAGGACGACGCGTCGTACGTCCCGCGGGGTCCGCCCCAGAGCGGTGACCGCGCCGGCGATCGTCCGGCCGGAGCCGGTCAGGCCCGCGTCGATCAGGGTCAGTTCGCCGCCGTCGCGCCAGAGGTAGGCCTGGCCGACCGGGAAGCGCAACAGGTGCAGGCGGGGCAGCAGTTCGATGACGTCCATGCGCCGACCGTAGGAAGGGCCCCCGCCGGGTGGCGAGGGCCCTCTGCCCCGGGCAGAACGGTTCAGCTCGCCGCGTAGTTGCGCAGGAACAGCGCCTCCGCGACCGACAGCCGCTCCAGCTCCTCGGGGGAGACGCTCTCGTTGACCGCGTGGATCTGCGCCTCCGGCTCGCTCAGCCCGATGAGCAGGATCTCCGCCTGCGGGTAGAGACCGGCGAGCGTGTTGCACAGCGGGATGGAGCCGCCCTGGCCCGCGTAACTCATGGTCTCGCCGGGGTAGGCCACCGCCATCGCGTCGGCCATCGCCTGGTAGGCGGGGCTGGAGGTGTCGGCGCGGAACGGCTGGCCCTGGCCGATCTGCTCGGTGCTGACCCGGGCGCCCCACGGGGTGTGCGCCTCGATGTGCGCCTGGAGCAGCTTGCCGGCCTCCGCCGCGTCCACGCCCGGCGGCACCCGCAGGCTGACCAGGGCGCGGGCGCTCGACTGCACCGACGGGGTGGCGCCCACGACCGGCGGGCAGTCGATGCCGAGGACGGTGACCGCCGGGCGGGCCCAGATGCGGTCGGCGACCGAACCGTCACCGATCAGCCCGACCCCGTCCAGCACCTTGGCGTCCGCGCGGAACTGCTCCTCGTCGTACTCCAGGCCGTCCCACCCGGCCGTGGCGTCCAGGCCGTCCACCGTGGTGGAGCCGTCCTCGGCGCGCAGCGAGTCCAGCACCCGGATCAGCGCGGCCAGCGCGTCCGGTGCGGCGCCGCCGAACTGGCCCGAGTGCAGGTTGCCGGCCAGGGTGTCGATCCGCACCCGGAGCAGGGTCATCCCGCGCAGCGTGGTGGTCACGGTCGGCAGGCCGGCCCGGAAGTTGCCCGCGTCACCGATGACGATCGTGTCCGCCTCCAGCAGCTCGGGGTGCTGCTCGGCGTACCGCTCCAGGCCGCCCGTGCCCTGCTCCTCCGAGCCCTCCACGATCACCTTCACGTGCACCGGGACGCCGCCGTTCGCCTTGAGGGCGCGCAGCGCGAGCAGGTGCATGATGAAGCCGCCCTTGCAGTCGGCGGTCCCGCGGCCGTACCAGCGGCCGTCCCGCTCGGTCAGCTCGAACGGCGGGGTGGCCCAGCCGGCCTCGTCCAGCGGGGGCTGCACGTCGTAGTGCGCGTACAGGAGAACCGTTTTCGCACCCTCCGGGCCCGGGAGGCGGCCGTACACGGACCGCGTGCCGTCCGGGGTGTCCAGCAGGGCCACGTCCGTGAAGCCCTCGGCGCGCAGGGCGTCGGCTATCCAGCCCGCGGCGGCGTCGCTCTCGCTCTTCGGGAACTGCGTGAAGTCCGCCACCGACTTGAAGGCGACCAGTTCGGTCAGCTCCGCCTTCGCCCGGGGCAGCAGCGAGGCGACGGTCTCGGCGACCGGATTCGACGGCATGGGCACGCTCCTCGTAGGTGCGACGTTGTACGGCGTAGACCGATCCTCCCACAGTGGCCTGCGCGGACGGCCGCCGTAGGATGCGACAGGACACTCGGCAACGGCTTGATCGGAGCGGTAGACCATCGTGAGCGGCGAGAACTCTTCGGCGGACGACGTGCAGCGGGTCTGGGACGTCGTCGTGGTGGGCGCGGGCCCCGCGGGCGCCTCGGCCGCCTACGCGGCGGCGGTCGCGGGACGGCGCGTGCTGTTGCTGGAGAAGGCCGAGTTGCCCCGTTACAAGACGTGCGGCGGCGGCATCATCGGTCCCTCGCGCGACGCGCTGCCGCCCGGCTTCGAGCTGCCCTTCCAGGACCGGGTGCACGCGGTCACCTTCTCCAACAACGGCCGCTTCACCCGCACCCGCCGCTCCAAGCAGATGCTGTTCGGGCTGATCAACCGCCCCGAGTTCGACCAGCAGCTGGTCGAGCACGCCCAGAAGGCGGGGGCCGAGCTGCGTACGGGAGTCACCGTGCAGCGGGTGGAGCAGCACGGTTCGGCGGTGCCGGACCGGCGCACGGTCGCCGTCGTCCTCCAGGGCGGGGAGACCGTGCTGGCCCGCGCGGTCGTCGGCGCCGACGGCAGCGCCAGCCGGATAGGGGCCCACGTCGGTGTGAAGCTCGACCAGGTCGACCTCGGCCTGGAGGCGGAGATCCCGGTGCCGGAGACGGTCGCCGAGGACTGGAAGGGCCGGGTCCTCATCGACTGGGGCCCGATGCCGGGCAGTTACGGCTGGGTCTTCCCGAAGGGCGACACGCTGACGGTCGGCGTGATCTCCGCGCGCGGTCAGGGCGCCGCCACCAAGCGGTACCTGGAGGACTTCATCGCCCGGCTGGGCCTCGCCGGCTTCGAGCCCGCCATCTCCTCCGGGCACCTGACCCGCTGCCGCGCCGACGACTCGCCGCTGTCCCGGGGCCGGGTGCTGGTCTGCGGGGACGCGGCCGGCCTGCTGGAGCCGTGGACCCGCGAGGGCATCTCCTTCGCGCTGCGCTCGGGCCGGCTGGCGGGGGAGTGGGCGGTCCGGATCGCCGAGGCGCACGACGCCGTCGACACCCGCCGCCAGGCCCTGAACTACGCGTTCGCCATCAAGGCGGGGCTCGGCGTCGAGATGAGCGTCGGCAAGCGGATGCTCGCGGTGTTCGAGAAGCGCCCCGGTCTCTTCCACGCGGCCCTCACCGGGTTCCGCCCGGCCTGGCGGGCGTTCCGGGACATCACCCAGGGCTCGACCTCGCTGGGCGAGCTGGTCCGCTCCCACCCGATCGCCCAGCGCGCGCTGGCCGCGTTCGACCGGAGCCAGGCGGCCCCGGCGGAGGAGCCCGTCAGTTCGTGACGGTGATGCGGAAGACCGGGTGGTCGGGGGCGATCCGGCGCAGCTCCGCGTCCGGGGAGTCGGGGCCGACGCCGTTGAAGAAGACCCCGACCTCCGCCTTCCAGCGCTTGAGGTAGGCCCGCAGCAGCGGGACCTTGTCGTCGTCGGCGACCTCGGCCGCGGTGAAGACGTCCACGTTCTTGCCGAGCCGCAGCTCGCCGCCGCCGGCCGCGCGCATGTTCCGGGTCCACTGGACGTGGCCGCGCGGGGCGAGCAGGTACTGCTGCCCGTCCACCGTCAGCAGGTTGACCGGCGTGGTGCGCCACTGCCCGCTCTTGCGCCCCCGCACCGCGAGGACCCGGGAGCCCCAGATGCTGATGCCGCGCCGGGTGAGCCAGGAGACGGCCCGGTTGAAGACGTTGACGGTGAACCAGCCCGGCTTGACGACGTGTGTCGGCATGGAGACCCCCACGGTTTGAGAGAGCGGTGCTCTCGGTTGACTCCAGTGTGGGGGAGACGGGTGCTCTAGAGCAAGAGCGGCGCTCTCCTTTTTGGGCGCCGCTCTCGCCTGTGTGCACCGCTCTCTCCGCGTGGCACACTGCTGGCATGACCACCGCACAGGGTGCCCGCGCGCGGGCCAGGCAGGAAGTCACCGCGGCCATCAAGGAGGCGGCACGCAGACAGCTGGCGGCGGAGGGCGCGGCCAAGCTCTCCCTGCGGGCCGTGGCCCGCGAGCTGGGCATGGTCTCGTCGGCGCTGTACCGCTACTTCCCCAGCCGGGACGAGCTGCTGACCGCCCTGATCATCGACGCGTACGACTCCGTCGGCGAGGCGGCCGAGCGGGCCCGGGACGCGGCGGCCGACACCCCGCCGCCGGACCGCTGGACCGCCGTGTGCGCGGCGGTACGCGACTGGGCGCTCGCCCATCCGCACGAGTACGCGCTGATCTACGGCTCGCCCGTGCCCGGTTACTCCGCCCCCGAGACCACCGTCCCGGCCGCGGCCCGCGTCGGCATGGTCTTCATCGGCATCGTGCGGGACGCCCACGAAGGTCCAGGCCTCACCCCGCTCTCCCTCCCGGCCGGCCTGCGTCCCGAGGGCGCGCGCATGGCCGCCGACTTCGCCCCCGACGTGCCGCCGGAGGCCGCGGTGGCACTGGTGGCGGCCTGGGCCCAGCTGTTCGGACTGATCGGCTTCGAGCTGTTCGGCCAGTTCAACCGGGTGGTGGAGGACCGGGAGGCGTTCTTCCGCCACGCGGCCGGCCGACTGGCGGAGGGGGTGGGTCTGGGGCGGGGCTGAGCGAGGCGTTGCCTGCTGCGGGGTGGCTCGGGCGGGGTGCCTTGCCGGGCGGGCCACGGGTCGGCCGTGGCTGCCGTGACCGTCGAGACGCTCGACGTGTTCCTTGCTGGTGCTGGTGCTGGTGCTGGTGCTGGTGCTGGTGCTGGTGCTGGTGCTGGTGCTGGTGCCAGTGCCAGTGCCGGCCCGCGTCCGCCGCGTACCGCCCCGGCCCGGGCCGGCCCGGCGCCGTACGGCCGCCCGGCGCGGCGGTGCGGCTGTCCGCCGGCACCCGGGGCGCGGGGACCCGTCCGGCAGCATGCCCCTCCCCGCGCCCAGCGAGCCGCCCCGCCGCGCCCCCCGCGAGCCGCGTCGCCCCGGCGTCCTGGGCCGCGTACTCCCCGGGGAGTACTCCTGATCACCTCGCCCGGCTGACGCCGTCCCGGCGCGTCGGCGTCTAGCGTGGCCCGCATGGACGAGCAGCAGGGCGGCGGCCCCCCGCACTGGGGGCGGTACGGGCCGCCGGGGTGGAAGCGCCCGGACCGCGCCGAGGCGCACCGCGCCCGGCTGCCGTGGCGTTCCACCGTGCTCATCACCGCGTTCGTGCTGGCCGGGAGCGACTTCGCGGCGCACGGCCAGCCGGACCGGGTGCCGCTCGACGGCTACGCGCGCGTGCTGTTGCTCGCCGCCTCGGTCCCGCTGCTGTGGCGGCACCGCCACCCGGTGGCGGTGGCGTTCGGGACGGCCGCTGCGGCCCTGGCCTATCTGGCCCTCGGCCACCCTTACGGACCGGTCTTCCTCACCGTGGCGGTCGGCTGCTTCGGCGCGGTCGCCGCCGGGCACCGGCGGGCGGCCTGGGCCGCCGTGGCCCTGCTGTGGGCGGGACACGTCCTGGTCGCGCTCTGGCTGTACCGGTGGCTGCCGCCCGCCGGCGACCACGGCGCGGGCATCGGCCAGGAGATCGTCGTCGCCACCTGGGTGCTGGCCGTCGTCGCCCTCGCCGAACTGGCCCGGGTGCGGCGCGAGCAGTGGGCACGGGAGCGCGCGGACCGCGCGGAGGCCGCACGGCGGCGCGCGGACGAGGAGCGGCTGCGCATCGCCCGCGAACTGCACGACGTCCTCGCCCACAGCATCTCCGTCATCAACGTCCAGGCGAGCATGGGACTCGCGCTGCTGGACGGCGACCCCGAGCAGGCGCGGGCCGCGCTCACCACCATCAAGGCCGCCAGCAAGGAGGCGCTCGGCGAGGTGCGCCAGGTCCTCGGCACCCTGCGCGCCCCGGGCGCCGCGCCGCGCGCTCCCGCGCCCGGCCTGGACCGGCTGCCGGAACTGGTGGAGCAGGCCGCGGCGGCCGGCCTGACCGTCGAGACCGAGGGCGAGCCGCCCCGGCTGCCGCCCGGCGCCGACCTGGCCGCCTTCCGCATCGTGCAGGAGGCCCTCACCAACGTCGTACGCCACTCCGGATCACGGCACGCGCGCGTGTGTTTCGCGTACGCCGACGGCGTCCTGCGGCTGCGCATCGACGACGACGGACCGGCGACCGGCGCGGACGCCGGGGGCGGCGGCAACGGGCTGGCCGGCATGCGGGAGCGGGCCGCCGCGCTGGGTGGCACCGTCGAGGCGGGCACGCGCCCCGACGGCGGCTTCCGGGTGCTCGCCGTCCTGCCCTCGCACCTCGGGGAGGACCGGTGATCCGGGTACTGCTCGCCGACGACCAGTCGCTGGTGCGCGCCGGTTTCCGGGCGCTGCTCGACGCCCAGCCGGACATCGAGGTGGCCGGTGAGGCGGCCGACGGCGAGGAGGCGCTGCGCCGGGTGCGCGAACTGCGGCCGGACGTCGTGCTCATGGACATCCGCATGCCGCTGCTGGACGGTCTGGCCGCGACCCGGCGCCTCACCTCCGACCCCGGGTCGGCGGACGTGAAGGTGGTCGTGCTCACCACCTTCGAACTGGACGAGTACGTCTTCGAGGCGATCCGCGCGGGTGCCTCCGGCTTCCTGGTGAAGGACACCGAGCCGGAGGAACTCCTGCGCGCGGTACGGGCGGTGGTCGAGGGGGACGCACTGCTGTCGCCGGGTGTCACGCGCCGGCTGATCGCCGAGTTCGCGGCGCGGTCCAAGCAGCCCGCGGCCGCGGACGCGCTCGCCCGGCTCACCGAGCGGGAACGGGAGGTGATGGCACTGGTGGGCATCGGCCTGTCCAACGAGGAGATCGCCCGCCGGCTGGTGGTCAGCCCGCTCACGGCCAAGACGCACGTGAGCCGGACCATGGTGAAGCTGGGCGTCCGGGACCGTGCCCAACTCGTCGTCCTCGCCTACGAGTCGGGGCTGGTACGGCCCGGCTGGCTGGGCTGAGCCGTCCGCCGGAAGCGCACCAGCACGCTGATCACCCGGGCGACGAACACGACCGCCGCGACCGTCATGCCGAGCCGCGGCAGGACCTTCGACGGCAGGTCGGGCAGGTCGAAGAGGAGCGCGGGACCGGCCACGGCCCCGAACAGCACCGCCGCAGCGAACGCGGCGCTGACGAGCGCGTAACCGGTCTCCACCGTCGCCGCGTCCCGCTCCGCCTTGTTCCGGCGTCCCCCGTCCGCATACATCCCGTCAGTCTCACAGGCGTGCGCCCGGCGGGGCAAGCGGTCCCCGCCGGGCGCACGCGCGGAGGCGTCCCCCTCTTCGCCCGGTCTCGCCTAGTCGCGGACCGGTACGCGATCCGCGTCCGCCTCGGTCACGGTGCCCGCCTCGGTCGCGGTGGACCTGGCGACCACGACCGAGCGTCCCCGGCGGGTACGGCGCAACCCGGTGAGCGACAGCAGCAGTCCCACGACGGCCATGGCCGCGACCACGACCAGCCCGGGCCGGTAGCTGTCCAGGACGGCCTGCGGGGTGGCCTTCGCGGGAGCGTGCGCGGTCACCACCGCCGTCACGACGGCCAGGAAGAGCGCGCCGCCCACCTGCACCGAGGTGTTCAGCAGGCCGGAGACCATGCCCTGCTCGTGCTCGTCCACGCCGTTGGTGGCCTGCACGTTGAGGGACGGGAAGGTCAGCGCGAACCCCGAGCCGACCAGCAGCATGGTCGGCAGGATCACGGCCGCGTAGACCGGGTGCAGGTCGACGCGCAGGAACAGCACGTACCCGGCCGCCAGCAGGACGAAGCCGACCACGATCAGCCGCGCGGTGCCGAACCGGTCGATGACGGCCCCGACCTTGGTCGCGGAGAGCGCCACCAGCGCGCCCGCCGGCAGGAACGCCAGCGCCGTGTGCAGGGCCGACCAGCCCAGCACCTGCTGCATGTAGAGCGTGACCAGGAACTGGAACCCGGTGTAGCTGCCGACGAACGTCAACGCGCCCAGCTGGGCCCGGACCTGCGGCCCGGAGCGCAGCACCCCGAGCCGGATCAGCGGGCTCGGGCTGCGCAGCTCGACGAGCACGAAGGCGACCAGCATGACGGCCACGGCGGCGAAGGACAGCAGCGTCCGGGCGGAGGCCCACCCGGCCCCGGGCGCCTCGACGACGGTGAACACCAGCAGCAGCATCGAGGCGGTGCCGAGGACGGCACCCGGGACGTCGTAGCCGCCGTGGTCGCGTTCGCGCTCGCTGCGCGGCAGCAGCCTCGTGCCCACGAGCAGGGCGAGGAGTGCGACGGGGGCGGGCAGCAGCATGGTGAACCGCCAGCTGGCCTCGGTGAGCAGCCCGGAGAAGACGAGGCCCATGGAGTAGCCGGCGGCGGCGCAGGTGGTGTAGATCGACAGGGCCCGGTTGCGCAGCGGGCCCTCCGGGAACGTCGTGGTGATGATCGACAGGCCCGCCGGTGCCGTGAAGGCCGCGCTCAGGCCCTTGATGAAGCGGCTGGCGATCAGCAGCGGTCCGGAGTCCACGAGTCCGCCGAGCAGCGAGGCCAGTGCGAAGACGCCGAGCGCCACCAGGAACACCTGACGCCTGCCGAGCAGGTCGGCGGTCCGGCCGCCGAGGAGGAGCAGGCCGCCGTAACCGAGGATGTAGCCGCTGACGACCCATTGCAGGGTCGACGTGGTCAGGCCGAGATCCGAGCCGATGGACGGCAGCGCGACGCCGACCATCGACACGTCCAGTGCGTCCAGGAACATCGCGGCGCAGAGCACCAGCAAGGTGCCCCACAGTCTGGGTGTCCAGCGGACCGCCGGGGACGGGGTCGCGGACGTGGTGAGCGGAGAGGTCATGCCGCGTACATTTACATGCGTGTGCATGAGATGCAAGTGCATTTAATGACGGTGCAATAATCGCGTCGCTCTGCTACGGTGCGCTCATGGCGGCGAAGAAGCAGCCCGAACAGGCGCTCGTGGAGCAGTGGCGGGACATCCTCGCCCTGCATGCCCGCACCCAGTGCGAAGTGGACCGGGCGCTGCACGGGCACGGACTGTGCGCGAGTGACTTCGAGGTCCTCGACCTGCTGGCCGAGGGCGCGGCGGCGGACGGCGGCTCCGCCTACCGGGTGCAGGAGATCTCCGACCGGGTCCACCTCAGCCAGAGCGCGCTGTCCCGGCTCATCGGCCGGCTGGAGAAGGACGGCCTGGTGGAGCGGGCCATGTGCCCGGAGGACCGGCGCGGGGTGCGGGTGGCCCTCACGGCGAAGGGGCGCGCGCTGCACGGCGAGGTGCGGCCGGTGCAGCGGGCGGTGCTGGCGAGGATGCTGGCCGAGACGGACTGACGGGTCCCGGCGCCGGCCGGTGCCGTGGGGGTCGCCGGCGCGAGGTGCAACTGATCGGCCGGCCTTTGGAGTTCGGCCGCGGCCGGGCCCGGACGAGGAGGCGGCGTCGGCCGTCGTGGCTGTCGTCGGAGGGCGTCCGGGGCGCCTGCCGGGGCGACCTCGCGGCGGCCCAGCGGCACGGCGCGGGGATCGCCGGCCGTGGCGACGGCCGCGGTACGGCGATCAGGCCGCGGGAGATCCGCGAGGCGCTCCGGCGCGGCGGCCACCGGCACGGACGTCACCGGCCGGGGGTGGGGCGGCGGCCCTCGCCGCCGCGCTCAGCGCGCGAGGGCCCCCATGGGGTCCCAGGCGGGGAGGACGATCGGCGGCCGGTCGAGGGCGGCGGCCAGCTCCGGCGGGAGGGCGGAGCGGCGTACGGCGATCTCGAAGACGTGCTCGCCGAACCACGAGTCGTTCATGGTCCAGAAGCCCTTGTCGGCCTTCGCCTCACCCCAGCTGTTCTCCACCCGCCAGCGGCGCGGGTCGCCGTCCACCACGTCGACGCCGGTGAACAGCATCGCGTGGGTCATCTGCGTATCGTGGTGCAGCAGCCGGTCGGCCTTGTCCAGGGTGAACGGGGCGTCGTAGACGGCCGCGTAGTCGAACAGCGCGGCGTCCCAGACGCCGGCGTCCGCGCGCATCATCTTGGCCACGTCGCAGCCGAACCACACCGGCTCGCCGCCGACGACCGCCTCCATGGCCAGCCGCTTCAGCAACTCCACCGGCGCGTTGAGGTAGACCACCGGCGGGGCGTCCACGACATTGCCCAGGTACTCGACGGTGAACGTGCGGCCGACCGGGCTCGACTCCCGCGGATCGTGCACCAGGCAGACGTACTCGTCCAGCGGCAGCTCGACGTACTCGGCGGCGAACTCGGCCGGGGTCAGCCAGCCGGCGCGGTGGAACTCCCTGTCCCTGTCCTCCCACTGCCACAGGAACCGCTGCGGAGGCGTGCCGAGATGGATGCTGAGCACCCGGTGGACGGCGGCCAGCACCTCCCGCTTGTGCCCCCGCTGGGCCCCGACCCCCTCGGCGGCCAGCCGGCGCAGGTCGCGGGCGCCCTGGCGGAGCAGGGTCTGCAGGGCCCGGTTCATCGCCCGGGTCGAGGAGGAGCTGTCGGTCTCCGGCATGGCCGACTTGGGGACCAGGCCGTGCTTGGCGACCAGGGCGACGAACATGTTCCACTGGCCGCCGTCACCGATCGGATCCGCCAGCAGGTGCGCCACCGTGCGGTCGTCCACGTCCCGGTCGGAGGTCTCGACGACGGCCTCCAGGAAGTGGTTCGCCCGCTCGAACTTGTCCCACCACAGCAGGTAGTTCTGCGAGAACTCGAAGTCCTTCACGCCCAGCTTCCGTGCGGCGCCGACCCTGAGCAGGTTGAGCCCCGCGAACATCCAGCAACGGCCGCTCTGCTTCTGGTCGGTGACCTTCCAGTCGTCCAGGTGGTGGGAGACAGAGTGGTCGATACCGGTGAGTATCCGCCGGTCGAGGGCGACGTCGTCGACGGGCGTCTGGGTGACCGCGTTCTGCATCAGCCGGTTCACCGGGCGAGCGGCGAAATCCTTCTCGAACAGCTCCCGCTGGTCGGGCGTCAGACCGCGCTCCATGGGCCGGCGGGAGTCGTCGTTTCCGAAGGTCACGGTGGTCCGCCTCCAGTTCCCAGGGTTTCATGACGGGAGCGCGCCCTCACCGTCGCACGGCGGTTCGGCCGCAGTCAACGGAGTGTCGCAGCACAGCGCCCGCCATCCGTGGCGCCGGCCTGTTCGGCACGTGGACTGCTGTGCGCATTCCTGAACGCCCGGCGGAAACAGGTCGGTTAATGCTCGCTCACGAGCTGGTTGCGGACGGGTGAGCGCGTCATGATGGGCCCATGACGTTGGCCTCGCGCGCGCTCGCGCAACTGGCGACCTGGCCGGACCTGAGACAGGCCGTCCCGAGCTGCGGTCTGGGACAGGCGGTGCGGTCGGCCCAGGGGGAGATCGCGCACTTCCACTCCGAGCGTGACGTGGATCTGCGGCTCACCGACCGGGCCATCCGGCGGTTCGCCAAGGACCTCCGGGGCTCGGACGCCATCCGGGTCGTGCCCGGCTCGCAGTGGGTCACCCTGCGCCTGGACGCCGCGAGCGACGTCGACCTGCTGCTGACGCTGGTCAGCGTGGCGCTCCAGGCCCCCCAGACGTGGCCCGACCCGGCGGACCGGGCGGTCGCGGGATGCAACGACCAGCGCGGCGCGGGGTTCGTGAAGGCCGACCTCGGCGGTCTCTGAGGCGGCGGCGGAAGCTGGGGGGCCGGTCCGGCCGGGGCCGTCTCAGACCGCCAGCACCCGGACGCCCGCCTCCTCGAACCGCCGCACCGTCTCCCGTTCCGCCGCCGTGTCCGTCACCAGCGTGTCCACCAGCTCGGTCCCGCAGATGCGGGCGAACGCGCGGCGGCCCAGCTTGCTGGAGTCGGCGGCGACCACCACCCGCTCGGCGCGCTCGCACAGCAGCCGGTTGATCGCGGCCTCGGCCTCGTCGTGCGCCGCCGCCCCGTGCGTCACGTCGAGGCCGACGACACCCAGCACCGCCACGTCGAGCGTGATCTGGCCCAACACCCCGTCTGCGAGCGGGCCGACGAGTTCGTACGACTGCGCACGCGCCACCCCGCCCGTCACCACGATCTTGAACTGGGGGCGTACGGCGAGCTCGTTGGCGATGTTGAGCGCGTTGGTGACCACGGTGAGCGCCGGTGACCCGGTGGCCAGGTCACCGCGCACGGCCAGCGCCCGGGCGACCTCCGTGGTGGTGGTCCCGCCGGTCAGTCCCACCGCCTCGCCCGGTGCGAGGAGTTCGGCCACCGCCTTGGCGATGCGCTGCTTCTCCGAGGCGCGCCGGGCCGTCTTTGCGCCGGACAGGGCGAGACCGACGCGTTCCCCGCCTCCGAGTTCCCGCACGGGCGGCCGTACGACCGGATCCTCGCCCTCACCCGGTCCGGCACCACCACCGAAGTGCTGGCTCTGCTGAGCGAGTCGGCGGGGCGGACCCGCACCACCGCCGTGACCGCCGACCCGGACACCCCGGTCGTGTCGGCCGCCGACGACCTCGTCGTCCTCGACTTCGCCGACGAACGCTCCGTCGTTCAGACCCGGTTCGCGACCACCGCGCTCACCCTCCTGCGCGCCCACCTCGGCCTGCACACCGACGCCGTCGTCGCCGACGCCCGCACCGCCCTCGCCGCTCCCCTGCCCGAAGGGCTCGTGGAGTGCGCGCAGTTCACCTTCCTCGGGCGCGGCTGGACCGTCGGACTGGCCCACGAGGCCGGGCTGAAGAAGCGCGAGGCCTCCCTCTCCTGGACCGAGTCCTACCCGGCGATGGAGTACCGGCACGGCCCGATCAGCGTCACCACCGGAGGAACGGCCACCTGGATGCTGGGCGCGCCCGAGGGACTCGCCGACCAGGTCCGCGCCACCGGCGGCCTGTGGATCGAGGGCGGGCTCGACCCCCTCGCCGAACTCGTCCGGGTCCAGCGGCTCGCGGTCGCCGTCGCCGCCGCCCGCGGTCTCGACCCCGACCGGCCGCGGCACCTCACCCGCTCGGTGATCCTCGCCCCCTGAACCCGCCGGCCCTCCCGGAAGGACACCTCACGTGCCCCTCGCGTCCACCGGCGAGCTGATCACCCGGGCCGCCGCCGCCCGCCGTGCCGTCGCCGCGTTCAACGTCATCACCCTGGAACACATCGAGGCCGTCGTCGCCGGCGCCGAGTCGGCCGGCGCACCCGTGGTCCTCCAGGTCAGCGAGAACGCCGTCACGTACCGCCACGGACGGCTGCGGCCGCTGGCCCGCGCCGTCGCCGCCGCCGCCGAACGGGCCGCCGTACCCGTCGCCCTGCACCTGGACCACGTCCAGAGCGACGACCTGCTGCGCCAGGCGCCCGGCGCCGGGTTCAGCTCGGTGATGTACGACGCGGCCCGCCTGCCGTACGCCGGCAACCTGGCCGCCCCCCGGGCCGCCGTCGACTGGGCGCACGCCCGAGGCCTGTGGATCGAGGCCGAACTGGGGCAGATCGGCGGCAAGGACGGCCGGCCCCCGCTGGACGCGCACGCGCCCGGCGCCCGCACCGACCCCGGCCAGGCGCGGGACTTCGTCGCCGGCACCGGCGTCGACGCCCTGGCCGTCGCCATCGGCAGCGCGCACGCCATGACCACCCGAACCGCCGTCCTCGACCTCGGCCTGCTGGCGCGGCTGTCCGCCGCGCTGACCGTGCCGCTGGTCCTGCACGGCTCCTCCGGGGTGCCGGACGACGGTCTGGTCGCGGCGGTCGGCGGCGGCATCGCCAAGGTCAACGTCGGAACCGCGCTCAACGCGGCCATGACCGGGGCGATCAGGGAGTTCCTCGCCGCCCGTTCCGAGGCCGTCGACGCGCGCACCTACCTCGGCGTGGGCCGGGAGGCGATGGCCTGCGAGGTACGGCGGATCATCGGGGTCCTCTCCCGGACCGGCGGCTGACCAGCCCGGCTCCCCGCAGCGCGCCTAACCCCTCTTGACCGCCCTCAGCACCACGAACTTCGGGTCGGACGCCACCAGGTCACTGTTGCCGAACAACCGCCTCAGCTTCACGTGGTAGCCCAGGTGCCGGTTCCCGATCACCCACAGCTCACCCCCCGGCCGCAGCGCGCGCAGCGCCCCCGTGAACATCCGCCACGCCACCGCGTCCGTGGTCGCCTGGTGGGAGTGGAACGGCGGGTTGTTCAGGACCAGGTCCACACTGCCGGGCGCCACCCCGGCCAGCCCGTCCCCGACCCGGAACTCGGCGTGCCCCGGCACCCCGTTCGCCTTGTACGTCGCCTCCGCCGAGGCCACCGCCTGGTACGACTCGTCCACGAACAGCACCTCGGCCCCCGGATCGGCCAGCGCCACCGCCGTACCGACCACGCCGTTGCCGCAGCCGAGGTCCACCACGCGCCCGGCGCCGGGGCCGGGCAGGTGCCGGAGGAGGAAGCGGGTGCCGATGTCCAGCCGCTCGGCGCAGAAGACGCCCGCGTGGTTGACCACCGTGCGCCCCGACACCGCGCCGACGCCGTCCGGCAGGGCGTAGCTGTACGGCCACGGGTTCGCGGGCCGCTCCAGCGCCGGGTCCGGGGTGCAGAAGATCAGCCGGGCCTTCTGCCGGGCCAGCGAGGTCCGGGTCGGGCCGAGGATCCGCTCGAACAGCCGCAGCGTCGAGGTGTGGATCTCCTTCACCATCCCGGTGCCGATCACGACCGTGCCCGCGTGCACGGCGGGCGCCAGCCGCAGCAGCTGGTCCTCCAGCAGCGCCAGGCTCTTCGGCACCCGCACCAGCAGCACGTCCACCCGCTCCGGCGGCGGGTCCTGCGTGGTGAGCAGGCGTACGGCACCGGGCTCCACGCCCGCCCGCGCCAGGTTCGCCCGGGTCGCCTCCTGGCCGAGGAAGGAGTCGGTGATCTGCGTCGGCCGGTGCTCCGCCAGCGCGGTCACCAGCGCGCCCCAGCGGTCCCCGACCACCACGACCGCGCCCGTGAGCGGTACCTTCTCCTCCGCGAGGTGGCGCAGCAGGTACACGTCGGAGGCGTCCCAGGCGCGCAGCGGGTCGCGGGGGTCCTCGGGGAAGCGGGTCAGCCCGACCTCGCCCCACGGTGTCGTCATACGGTCGCTCATCGTGCGTCCAGGCTAGCGGAGCCGCAGATCAGAGGGCGTGGGGCAGGATGGGGGCATGGAGGACGAGCTGTTCGGCCGGGAGCGCGCGGAGGTCGCTCCGGGCGCCGTGCACGTCCCGGACTGGCTGGACGGCGAACGGCAGCGCGCCCTGCTCACCGCCTGCCGCGACTGGGCCCGGCCCCCCGCCGGACTGCGCACGGTGCGCACGCCGGGCGGCGGCACGATGACCGCGCGCCAGGTCTGCCTGGGCTGGCACTGGTACCCGTACGCCTACGCCCGCACCGTCGTCGACGGCGACGGCAGCCCCGTGAAGCCGTTCCCGGACTGGCTCGACGCGCTGGGCCGCCGCGCGGTGGCCGACGCGCTCGGCCCGGACGCCGTACCGGCCACGCCGTACGACATCGCACTGATCAACTTCTACGACGGTGACGCCCGCATGGGCATGCACCGCGACGGCGACGAGAAGACCGACGCGCCCGTGGTCTCGCTCAGCCTCGGCGACACCTGCGTCTTCCGCTTCGGCAACACCGGGACGCGCGGCAAGCCCTACACCGACGTGGAACTGCGCAGCGGCGACCTGTTCGTCTTCGGCGGCCCGTCCCGGTTCGCCTACCACGGCGTGCCGCGCGTCCGCCCCGGCACGGCCCCGGCCCGGCTGGGCCTCGACGGACGGCTGAACATCACCCTGCGGGTCAGCGGCCGGTAGCCGGCAGGCGCAGGCCGCCCGGGGTGCGGATCATGGGAGACTCGCCCTCATGAGCGGCAAGGCGGAGCCCCGGGCAGCGGGGGAGAGGACCACCTCGAGGGGACGGCTGGACCGCGGGCGCGCGGCGCTCGGGCCGGCGCTGGAGCTGGTGCACACCGGACGGGCGCCCACCCGCGCCGTACTCACCGCCGAACTCGGCGTCACCCGGGCGACGGCCGGCGCGGTCGCCGCCGAGCTGGAGGCGCTGGGCCTGATCCGCGTGGACGCCCGGCCCGGCTCGGCCGCCGGCTCCCAGGGGCGTCCCTCGCACCGGCTGGAGGTCGCCGAGGACGGTCCGGTCGCACTCGCGGCGCAGATCCACGCCGACGGCTTCCGGGCCGCGCTGGTCGGTCTCGGCGGCCGGATCGTGGCGACCGCGCCCGGCTGCGAGACCGTCGACGCCGACCCGGCGAAGGTGCTCGGCTCCGTGGTCGAGGCGGGCGCGGAACTGCTGCGCCGCACCGGCCGGCGCTGCGTCGGCGCCGGACTCGCCGTGCCGTCCGCCGTCGCCGAACCCGCCGGACTGGCCCTCAACCCCCTGCACCTGGCCTGGCCCGCGGGCGCCCCCGTCCGGGAGATCTTCGCGGAACGCGTGCGCGCCGCGGGCATCGGCGGGCCCGCGTTCGCGGGCAACGACGTCAACCTCGCCGCACTCGCCGAGCACCGGCACGGCGCCGGCCGGGGCGCGCGGGACCTGCTGTGCGTCGCCACCGGGCACCGGGGCGTCGGCGGCGCGCTCGTCCTGGACGGCCGTCTGCACACGGGCAGTTCGGGGCTCGCGCTGGAGGTCGGCCACCTCACGGTCAACCCCGAGGGCCGCCCCTGCCACTGCGGCAGCCGGGGCTGCCTGGACGTCGAGGCGGACCCGCTCGCCCTGCTCGTGGAGGCGGGCCGGGAGCCGGGCCCCGAGGTGTCGCTGGTCCAGCAGGCGGGCGACCTGCTGCGCACCCAGTACGACGACCCGGCCGTCCGCAGGGCCGCCGAGGTCCTCATCGACCGTCTCGGCCTCGGCCTGGCCGGCCTGGTCAACATCCTCAACCCCGACCGCATCATCCTCGGCGGTCTGCACCGCACCCTGCTGGACGCGGACCCCGGCCGACTCCGCGCGGTGGTCGCCGACCGCAGCCTGTGGGGCCAGAGCGGCGGCGTCCCCATCCTGCCGTGCACCCTGGACCACAACAGCCTGGTCGGCGCGGCGGAACTCGCCTGGCAGCCGGTGCTGGACGATCCACTGGAGGCGCTGGCCGGGAGCGACTAGGTGTGCTGTCCCGGGACGTTGGTGACACGCGTGCTGGGTGCTTGAACAAGTGAGGGCAGCGTAGGACACGGCACTGACAACGGGTCCCGTCCCCGGACCCGCCGGCGCGACGGCCGCCACAGTCACGCGAGATCGGCCAGGAGCGCGTCGAGCGTCCTGGTCAGGGCCGTGGAGCCGGCTGCGTCGAACCATGTCGTGCGGACGCGCTCGTGCAGGCCGTTCGGTGTCTCGTGGCCGCCCGCGAGCCGGTGCGGGGAGCGCGTGCCGTCGCCCGGCGCACGCCCGGCACCCTGGAAGAGGCCGCGGACGTAGCGCTCCGCGTCCCCCGCGGGCACGCCCTGCCGCGCGGCCCAGCCGGTGAGCGTGGCCAGGTACGCGTCATGCGTGGTCAGCGTGCCCGTGAGCGCGCAGAAGACGCGGAAGGCAGCTTCGTCCGCGACGGGGAGCGCCTCGCCGAGGCCGTCGAACAGCGCGTCCACGACCGGGTGCGAGGGGTACGTCACGGTGACGGACCGTCGCTCGCGCACAGCGGGCGACGGGAGGGCGCGCACCACCGGGACGCCGGTGCCGAGCGTCCGCCGCAACTCGTCGGCACCGACCCCGGCCATGACGCTCACGACCACACGGTCGCCGCCGACCCGGAGCCCGGCGAGTGCCTCGGCGCGGTCCTGCGGGCGGACGGCGAGGACCACCACGTCGGAACCGTCCACCACCTCCTGGTCGCCGGCGCACACCCGCGCGTTCGGATACCGCAGGGCCAGCTCGGCGGCCGTGTCCGGCCCGCGCGGTGAGAGGAGGATCTCCGGCGGTTCCCCGGAGCCGTGGCACAGCCCGTCCACGAGGGCCCGGCCGATGCCGCCCACCCCGATGACACCGACCCGTTCCCCGGCGGCCCTGACCGTGACCGTGGTCGTGCCCGAGGGTGCCCGGCGGGGCCGCGGCACCAGTTCGCCTCCGCAGTTGGGGCAGACCTGGCCCAGGGCCGCCGCGCACGCCTCGCAGAACGTGCACTCGTACGAGCAGACGCGGGCCGGACCGTCCGGCGGCAGCGGGGCGGTCTCACAGCGCTCGCAGCGGGCGCGCATCTCCAGGCCCATGTTCTCCCGTCCCTCCGGACGGCGGTCGGTGGTAGGCGGTCGTCGGCTCTCGTGTGCCGTCCGCTCCCATCCTGTCGGCCACGGCCGCCGGCGGAAGCATCCGGGGGGACAGGCGACCACAGGATCGGGCCACGGCCCGCTCAGGTCCAGCCGGCCCCGAACGCCCGCCCCGGGTGCTCCGTGAGGGCGCGGTCCACCGGGCCCGCCCTCACCGCCTGGTCCAGCCGCCGGCGTACCCGGCGCAGCGGGTACGGCATCCCCGGCCCACCGTCGACCGAGCGGGCCCCTGCGGGGGCCGTGTCACCGCCCAGCGGCAGCCGGTCCCCGAACCCGGCCTCCGCCAAGGCCCGTACGGCCTCGGGCTCCCGCCAGTCGGTGGCGTGGTGGGCGCGGGACGGGCCGTCGAAGGTGCTGCGTCTCGTCCCCTGTACCCAGTCCCACACGCCCAGCAGGACCACGACCGGATCACCGCGGCGCTGGACGGGCGGGAGACCACCCTCGTGCCCGGACACCGCGTCTCCGTGCGGTACGCGCCGTTCGACGTCAGCCAACACCAGCTCTTCGCAGACCCGTACGAGGCCGACGCCGTGGAGAACGGCTTCATCGTCCATCGCGGCCTGCACGTCACCGCCATCGACGACCCCACCGACGACCCCACCGACGACCATCTCCACCCGGTCGGCTTCGTCGCGCACGGCTGTGCCGATCGTGGCGGTGACGCGGGCGTGGCGTTCCGGTGTTGAGCAGCCGGCATTCAGCCGGAGTACACGCTGCTTCCACCTCGTTTCTCCAGAGTTCCGCCTCGTGCCTACTTCACACTCACGCGTCGGCGTCGCCTCCGTATGCGCCGCGGCTTTGACGTTCTCAGGTCTGGTTGCCACGGGGCTGTTCGCCGCTCAGCCCGCGGCTGCCGCTGACCCGGCCGGCTACCAAAACGTTCGCATCAATGAGGTCACCTCTTCGAACAGCGACACGGTGGAGCTGTACAACACCGGCTCCACCGCGGTGAGTATCAGCGGCTGGAAGATGTCCGACGACAGCTTCTCGCCACAGTCGTTCACCCCGTCCGCCACCACGATCACGGCCGGCGGCTTCGTCACCTTCAACTCGCCCAAGGGGCTCGGTGACTCCGACAAGCTGGTGATCTACACGGCCGACGGCACGGTCGTCGACCGCGTGGAGTGGGCCGCCAACGGGGCGAAGCCGGCGATGGCCCGCTGCGGGGGCGACGGCACCGGCGCGTGGGTGACCACGACCAAGGCGACCACGTTCGGCGCCGCGAACGTCTCCGGCTGCCCGTCGTCGATCCCGTCGGCCGGCCAGGTGCGGATCAACGAGGTCACCTCCGACGGCGCGGACACCGTGGAGCTGTACAACGGCGGTACGAGCGCAGTCGGCATCGGATCGTGGAAGTACGTCGACAACGACACCAGCCACTCCCCGGTCTCGGTCGCTTCCTCCTCGCCGAACGCGACGAGCATCCCCGCGGGCGGCTACGTCACCTTCGACTCCACTCTCGGCCTGGGCGACGCCGACTCGCTCTTCCTCACCGACAGCAGCGGCAACTCCGTTGATTCGGTGACCTGGGCCACTGGCGGTGCCAAGCCGTCCGACGAACGCTGTGCCAACGGCACCGGCTGGTTCCAGACCTCCACGACCGCGACGCTCGGAAGCGCCAACTCCTGCTCCGGCGGCGGAAGCGGTGGCGGTGGCGGTGGCGGTGGCGGGCAGACCGGCCATCTGCTGGGCGGTGGGGGCTCGCTGACCAGCGGCTGCACCCCTGAGGCGCCCTCCGGTACGGGCACGGCCCCAGCGGGCACGTCGGCGTGGCCGGGCGGGCTGGACGTCACGATCACCGACAACGTCTGCGCTTTCACCACGTCCACCGGACCCGAGGGCCGTGACGTGAGCGGGCTGGCGTTCGACCCGGCGAACCCGTCGGTGCTGTGGGCGGCGAAGAACAAGAACTGGCTGTACAAGCTGGTCAAGAGCAACGGCAAGTGGGTCCCGGACCCCTCGTGGAGCGCGACCGGCAAGCAGATCCGCTTCGCGGGCGGCTCGGGCCAGCCGGACTCCGAGGGCGTGACGGTCGGCGGCAACGGCCACATCTACGTGACCTCGGAGCGTGACAACGCCGACAACACCGTCCCGAAGGACACGATCATGGAGTTCGACCCGGCCGCGACCGGATCGACCCTGACGCCGGTCCACCAGTGGGACATGACCTCGCAGTTCCCTCAGCTCAACACCGGCAGCAAGGACGACGCCAACCTGGGCTTCGAGGGCGTCGGGTACGTGCCGGCCAGCTGGCTGACCGCGAACGGCTGGACCGACCCGCTCACCCACGCCGCCTACAACCCGGCGAACTACCCGCTGCACGGGTCGGGCCTGTACTTCGCCGGTCTGGAGTGGGACGGCACGCTGCGCGTCTACGGGCTGAACTCCGACGGCACGTACACCACGTTCGGCACCATCCCGACCGGCAAGGCATCCGTGATGGACGTGACGTTCGACGCCGGAACCCAGCGCATCATCGCGACCTGCGACAACACCTGCGGCGAGACGCACACGTTCATGAAGGTCGACGCATCCGGCGCGATCGTGCCGGAGGTGACCTACACGAACCCGACCGTCATGCCGGTCGACAATCTGGAGGGCTTCGCTATCGCGCCCACGTCGACCTGCGCCAACGGGTTCCGCGAGGCGGTCTGGAGCGATGACGGCATCTACGGCTTCGGCTCCGCAAGCTCCTCCAACGGACACGCCCTCTACAGCGGCACCTTCCCCTGCTGAGAGCCCAGATCGCGGGAGACGGCTCACGGGGACTGACTGATCATGGGCCGGTCACGCTCCGTCGGCTGGTCCGTCGCGTCTCGGCCGGGCAGCCGCCGGAGCGCGGGGGCGGACACCACGGGTCACTGGGACACAGAGGCGGGCCGCCCCTGGGGGCGGCCCGCCTCGGCACCGTGTCTCAACGTCGCGGTGGCCGGCCGGGAGCCGTCCGTGGGCTGAACGTCGCGGTGGCCGGCCGGGGCCGCCTCTGGGCTGAACGTCGCCGTGGTCGGCCGGGGGCCGCCTGTGAGCTGAGCGTCGCCGTGGTCGGCCGGGGGCCTCCGCGTGTCAGGAGGGCACGGCGGCCGACCGGGCGGGTGCCGGTGTTCCGGCCGGTGTGGGGGCGGGGCCCACGGTGGGGGCGGGCGCCGCCACCGGTGCCGTGGCCACGGCGGCGACGGCCGGCGTGTCGACGGCCGGGCGCGGACTGCGGCCCGGCCGTCGCCGTGGCCCGGCGGGCTAGTGCGGGCCTGGTGCTCCCGGCCGGTCAGCCGGGGGCGTGGCCGGCCGGGAGCCGTCCGTGGGCTGAACGTCGCCGTGGTCGGCCGGGAGTCTCCGCGTGTCAGGAGGGCACGGCCGCCGACCGGGCGGGTGCCGGTGTTCCGGCCGGTGTGGGGCCGGGGCCCACGGTGGGGGCGGGCGCCCCCACCGGTGCCGTGGCCGCCGCGGCGACGGCCGGTGTGTCGACGGCGGGCGCGGTACGGCGCAGGGGCGGGGGTGCGGGACTGGTGAGGGGCGCGGCACTCGCCGGTACAGGGGCGGCCGGGGCCACGCGGGGCGCCGTCGGACCGGGTGCCCCCGCGGGGACAGCCGCCTCCGCCGGACCGGCCGCCCTCGTGGGCACGGCCGCCCTCGTCGCAGCCGGCGCCGGTGTGCCCCGTACCGCTCCGCGCGGCGATCCCGACGGATGGCTGCGGGGCGTCACCGGGGCCGGGAGCGTGAACCAGACGACCTTGCCGTTCTCGCCGTCCGGGCGGGCGCCCCAGCTCTCGCTCACCGCGGCCACCATGGCCAGGCCCCGCCCGCAGGTCGCCAGCGGCGTGGCCGCCGTCGCCTCCGCGGACTCGGCCGGCACCGGAAGGCGCGGATCGTGGTCGCGCACCGACACCGTGAGCCGGTCCGGCAGCAGCTCCAGCTCGACGGTGCACGACTTGTCGGGCCTGGCGTGCCGGTGGACGTTGCTCAGCAGCTCCGTCACACCGAGCGCGGCCCGGTCGATCAACGGGTCCATATGCCAGTAGCGCAACTGCGCAGATACGATTCTGCGGACCTGGCCGATCCGCGACGGCAGGGCTTGGAGCTCCACCATGCAGTGCCTGCTTGGGTGACTGATCACGGCTGCGACTCCCCGATGTGAGGTCCGGAGGAACCGGAGGAACACGGAGAACAACGGATCCAGCAGGGTGCTTGCGTCCAAACGTCCGCCTGCTGTCGTGGCCGGCGGGCTGGTTCGCAGCGTTATCGCCGGTAAACCCAGAGTGACGTGAGACAAGCGTGGCGCAGCGGATACGCTCCCGCAACTCGCCGCTACCGACCGCTGCCCGGCGTGTTCGACCGGCCGCCGTTCAGCAGGCGCGGCCGGCTGCCGCCGGTCGTGTGCGGGCGCGCTCGTCAGCCGCCGCGTCCCGCCGCCCGGCGGACCGCCTCGACGAACCGCCGTGCCGCGGGCGGTCCGGGCCGGCCCGGCGCGGGATCGCGCGCGCCCATCGTCAGCAGGTACCGCGTGCCGTTGACGTCGGCGAGCGCCCGGTCGTCCGGTACGAACCACGGCGTGGACGCGCGCACCGCCTGCACCGGCGCGCTGTCTATCTCGCTGCCGTAGCTGGTGAGCAACTGGAGCCTGCCGTCGCTGATCCGGACCTGTCCGGCCCGGGTGAGCGAACGCAGGCGTTTGCCGATGCGCACGCCGGTGGCCGTGAACTCCGGTTCCGCCATGTCTGGCCGCCCCCTCGCGGTGTTCCCGTGATTCCCTGTTGCGCCCCCGTCCGGGACCGCGGTCCCGTCGCGTGCAGTCTGCCCCTGCTCGGCGTGGAGCACCAGTACGCGCGGGGCGCGTGCGGCAGCCGCCCGGAGCACTCGCGCCCATGCGCCCCCCTGGGGCTCGCACACCCGTGCCCCAGCGCGTCTTTGGGTGGCTAAAAGATGCGTTTATGCAGGTGGGAAGCGGTGTGAAAGGTGCCTATGCTCGATCTGCCGGCCCGCGCGAGGCGCTGTCGGCAAGCAGCGTAAGGAGCCCCGCCGTGAGCACCACTCCCCAGATCAGCACCGGCGCCACCCTCGACGTCGACCGCAGCGATCCCGCCTACCGTGACTGGCTGAAAGAGGCCGTCCGCAAGGTTCAGGCCGACGCGAACCGATCCGCGGACACGCACCTGTTGCGCTTCCCGCTGCCCGAGCGGTGGGGTATCGACCTCTACCTCAAGGACGAATCCACCCATCCCACCGGCAGCCTCAAGCACCGGCTCGCCCGTTCCCTGTTCCTCTACGGCCTCTGCAACGGCTGGGTCCGCCCCGGCCGCCCGGTGATCGAGGCGTCCAGCGGTTCGACGGCGGTTTCCGAGGCCTACTTCGCGAAACTGATCGGCGTGCCCTTCATCGCGGTCATGCCGCGCACGACGAGTGCGGAGAAGATCCGCCTGATCGAGTTCCATGGCGGACGGTGTCACTTCGTGGACGACCCCCGGAAGATGTACGAGGAGTCCGCACGCCTCGCGGTGGAGACCGGTGGTCATTACATGGACCAGTTCACCTACGCCGAACGCGCGACGGACTGGCGCGGCAACAACAACATCGCCGAGTCGATCTTCCGTCAGCTGCGGCTGGAGCGGTTCCCGGAGCCGGCCTGGATCGTCGCCACGGCGGGCACCGGCGGCACCTCCGCGACCCTCGCGCGCTACGTCCACTACATGCAGTACGACACCCGCGTCTGCGTCGCCGACCCGGAGAACTCCTGCTTCTTCGAGGGCTGGACGACCGCCGACCCGGACGTCACCTGCGACTGCGGCTCCCGGATCGAGGGCATCGGCCGGCCGCGCATGGAGCCGAGCTTCGTGCCCGGTGCGATCGACCGGATGATGAAGGTCCCGGACGCGGCCAGCGTCGCCGCCGTACGGGCCCTGGAGGCGGCCATCGGCCGGAAGGCGGGCGGCTCGACGGGCACCGGCCTGTGGAGCGCGCTCAGGATCGTCGCCGAGATGGTGGCTGGGGAGCGCACGGGCAGCGTCGTCACGCTGTTGTGCGATCCGGGCGACCGGTACCTGGACAAGTACTACTCGGACGCGTGGCTCGCGGCGCAGGGCCTGGACATCGCGCCGTACACCGCCGCCGTGGACACGTTCCTGGCCACGGGCGTGTGGCCGGACTGAGTCGCCCTCCACCCCTCCTCGGGCGGCACCTTCCCGGGCAGCCGGCGCGCGTCAGCCGGGTTGCGGTGTTGTGAGGGTTTGGTGACGTCTCAATTGGGGCCCTCGGAAAGCCGGTTGGATCTAAGCGGCTGATAAGATCATCCCACTTTTCAGTGGACTGACGGCGTGTCATGAACGCGTCTGGGGGACAGTCTCGAAGGCACCGTCGCGCTGTCACCTTCCCGGCGCGATGCGACTTGAAGAGAGTCTCATGACGTCATTGACTCAGGATCCACTGCTGTGGGTCTTGTTGGTGGTGCTCATCGCCGCGGTCGCCGCGGTGATGCGGGCCCGGAGAACCAATATGGCGCTCCGAAGAACGAAGAAGGACCTGGAGGCAGGACTCGGCGAGGCCCGCGGCGATGTCGGCGAGCTCCACGCGCACATCGCCACGCTGACCGCCCAGCACCAGCGCGACCTCGCGGACGTCCGGGCGGACGCGGAGGCGGCGACCAAGGCGGTGCTCAAGTCCGCGATGGGAACGCTCCAGTCGCTCGCGGAGGAGCAGCAGGTACTCCTCGACAGCCTGCTGAAGAAGTACGGCGACACCACCGAGGTCCTGGCCGACCTGATGACGGTCGACCACACCGGCAGCCAGTTCGGCCGCCGCGCCAAGGGCATCTCCGTGCTGTGCGGCGGCTGGCTGGGCCGGCGGGAGGGCGCCGCCACGGTCTACGACGTCGCGCGCAGCGCCCAGGGCCGGATCAAGGACTTCAACCGGGTCGGCGTCCACTCGCAGGTGAACGTCTCCCTCGTCGGCAAGGCCGTCGAGCCGGTGGCCGTCGTGCTGGCCGAGCTGCTGGACAACGCGACGAACTACAGTGCGCCCGGCACCCCGGTCGAGGTCAACATCCAGACCGTACCGACCGGTGTGTGCTTCATCGTCGACGACGCCGGGCTCGGCATGGACCAGGAGACGAAGGACCGGGCGGCGGCCCTGCTGTCGGTCGACGGTCCGGTCGACATCACCGGTCTCGGCGATCCGCCGCGGTTCGGCTTCGCCGTGTGCGGCATGCTCGCCGCCCGCTACGGCTTCGCCGTCTCCGTCGGTTCCGTGTCCCCCTACGGCGGAGTGCGTGCAGTGATCCGTGTGCCCGAAAGTCTCCTCGCGCCCGACGCGCCCGCCCCCGCGGCCGACGCCCAGGACGCCACGGGTCCGGAGGCGGCCCCCCAGCGGCTGGCGCCGGTCCCGGTGGTCGGCCCCACCCACGTCGTGGGGACGACCTCGGGAGGTCTGCCCAAACGCCGCCGACGCAGCGGCCCCGTCACGGTCGTCCCGGCACTCGACGCCACCGCCGGTCAGGAGGTCACGCCCGAGCCCGTCAGCGAGGTGACGGCGTCCCGGCTCGGCGCGTTCGCGCGCGGAACCCAGCTCGGGCGCACCACGAACACCACGGAAGGACCTGACAACAAGTGAACATCGACCTGTCCTGGGTGCTGAACGACGTGCTCGAGGTGCGCGGAGCCCGGCACGCGATCCTCGTCTCGGGCGACGGCCTGCTGCTGCAGCGCTCGGACGAGATCGGGCGGGACGACGCCGAGACGAACGCCGCCGCGATGAGCTCCATGCAGTCGCTGAGCCGGGCCGTCGCCGGGTTCGTGGGAGCGGGACACGGGATCTGGAAGCAGACGCTGCTGGAGTACGACGGCGGCTGGATCTTCCTGATCGCCGCCGGCCAGGGCTCCTACCTCGCCGTCTCCGCCGCGCTGGACGTCGACATGGAGGCCATGTCGTTCCGCATGCAGAAGACGGTCACGGGCCTGAGCAAGGCGATGAGCGTGGCGCCCCGCTCGGACAACGGTGCCGGCGCATGACGACCCCCGGCGAGGAAGCCTCCGTCACCAGCGACTTCGTCCGCTCCTACGTCATCACCGGCGGCCGGACGCTGCCGGACTCGGACGACCTGGCGCTGCACACCCTGGTCACCATCGCTCCCGACCGGACACCCCCGCTGGGAGCCGGCCCCGAGGTGACGGCGATCTGGAAGCTGTGCGCGGGCGGCTACCTGTCGGTCGCCGAAGTGGCCGGCCACCTGGGACTGCCGGTGGGGGTGGCCCGGCTGCTGCTGACCGATTTATTCGAGCAGGGACACCTCCTGCGCCGCGCCGAGCCGCCCCGGGCTCAGAACGTTGACAGAGCGACCCTGGAAAAGGTTCTGAATGGACTCCAATCCCTCATCGGCTGAGACGGCCCCCGGCTCCATCTACGTCTCCAGCGCGGTGACCAACGCTGCCAAGATCCTGGTCGTCGGGCATTTCGCCGTGGGCAAGACGACCTTCATCGGCTCCCTGTCGGAGATCACCCCGCTGCGCACCGAGGAGAAGATGACGCAGGCGTCGCTCCACGTGGACGACCTCAGGGGCGTGGCCGACAAGACCACCACCACCGTGGCCCTGGACTTCGGCCGGCTCACGCTCAGCGACGACCTCGTGCTGTACCTGTTCGGCACCCCCGGACAGCAGCGCTTCATGCAGCTGTGGGAGGACATGGCCCGCGGGGCGCTGGGGGCGCTGCTCCTGGTCGACCCCGCCCGGCTGGAGGAGACGTTCCCCGTCATCGACCTCGTCGAGCGGTACGGCCTGGAGTACGCCATCGCGGTCAACAGCTTCGAGGCGGGCTCGGCGTACGAGGAGGCGGAGGTGCGCGAGGCCCTCGACCTGCTTCCGGACACCCCCGTCGTCTACTGCGACGCCCGTGACCGGCAGTCCTCCGCCCACGCGCTGATCGCGCTCGTGCGGCACCTGCTCACCCGGGCCGCCTGACACGGCCGCCCCGCACGCCCATCCCCCGATCCCAGGCTCAGGCCCTCCGCCCGGGCCCGGGACCTCTGCCGGGACCCCGGCCCGGCACCACCCCCCGGCCCCCGGCCCGGACGGCCCCGGCCCCGGCCGGACCCATCCGCCCGGAGCCTCGGCCCGGAGCCAGCAGAAGGAACCCCATGGACCGCCAGTCAGCCCCCGCCCCCGCCGGCGCCAGATGCCCCATGCACGACGCCGCGTTCGCCGCCGATCCGCAGCAGGTCTACGACCGGCTGCGCGCCCACGGCCCGGCCGGACCGGTCGAACTCGCCCCCGGCGTCGACGCGACCCTGGTCGTCGGCCACGAGATGGCACTGCGCGTGCTGCAGAACTCCACGCTCTTCGCCCGGGACGCCCGCCGGTGGAAGGCGCTCAACGAAGGGCGCATCGGGCTGGACAGCCCGGTGCTGCCGATGATGGCGTACCGGCCCAACTGCCTGTTCACCGACGGCGCCGTGCACCTGCGGCTGCGCAAGGCCGTCACGGACAGCCTGGCCCGGCTCAACATCACCCGCATCCGCCGCGACGTCGAGCCCATCGCCGACTACCTCATCGACCAGTTCAGCGAGCGCGGCCGGGCCGACCTCCTCAACGACTACGCCAAGCTGCTGCCGCTGCTGCTGTTCAACAAGCTCTTCGGCTGCCCGGCGGACATCGGCGACACCCTCACCAGCGCCATGTCGGCGATCTTCGACGGCAAGGACGCCCTGCGCGCCAACGAGGAACTCACCGCCTGCCTGATGGAGCTGATCGCCCTCAAGCGCCGCCAGCCCGGTGACGACGTCACCTCCTGGCTGATCCAGCACCCCGCCGGGCTCACCGACGAGGAACTCAAGGATCAGCTGGTCATGCTGATGGGCGCCGGCGTGGAGCCCGAGCGCAACCTCATCGGCAACGCCCTGCTCCTGCTGCTGTCGCCCGACAGGAGCGGGCGCGACTCCGGGCTGCTGGTCGAGGAGGCGATCGACGACGTGCTGTGGAACCAGACGCCCATCGCCAACTACGCCACCCACTACCCGGTGCAGGACGTGGACCTCGGGGGAGTGGTGGCCGAGGCCGGCACGCCGGTCGTCATCAGCTTCGCCGCGGCCAACAGCGATCCGGCGCTGGCCGAAGCCCGCCTGAAGCGCGGCAAGGGCGCCCACCTGGCCTGGGGGGCCGGCCCGCACGCGTGCCCGGCCAAGGACCCGGCGCAGGTCATCGCCGTCACCGCGATCGAGAAGATCCTCAACGCCCTGCCCGACCTCACCCTCGCCGTCGCCGAGAAGGAGCTGGCATGGCGGCCGGGGCCGTTCCACCGGGCCCTGGTCGCGCTGCCCGTGGCCTTCAGCCCGACCCCGGCCACCCGCATGGTCAACGCCCTCCGGAACCGCACCGGCTCCGCCGCGGCGGAGCAGCCGCTGCCCACGGTCCCGGCCTCCGCCGCTTCCGCCGGTCGCCAGGAGCCGGCCAGGAAGAAGGGATTCTGGAGCAGTTTCCTGGACATTTTCCGGGTCTGATGTGCGGCATGTGACAGGAGCAACACTGACAGGCGCATGACGAAGGAGAGGGGAAGGGTAGGTTCCGGCGGTAACGGTAGCGCCCAGCAGAGGAGCTTCGCGTGACCGCCGTTGGCGTCATACGCGGTACCACCCCCGACCGCCGAGTCGTCATCCCCCTCCTTCGCCGCCTGAGGTCCGGCGAGGGACTGGCCGACCCCCGCCCCGTCTGGGAGGAGCTGCGCGCACTGGGCGATGTGGTGCCCGCGCCCTGGGGCGGGTACTTCGTGACCGGATTCGAGGCGTGCAGCCAGGTGCTGCGCGGCAGGAACTGGCGCGTCCCCGACTTCGACTGGCAGGAGCGCCAGCCCGACCCGAGGCGCTGGCGGGAGCCGGCGACGCGGGAGATGACGCGGACCCTCTCCCGCCTCAACCCGCCCGTGCACACCTTCCAGCGGCGCGCTCTGGGCAACCTCTTCGACCGGGGCACCCTGGAGGCCATGCGGCCCCGGATCGCCGGCCACGTCACCCGGCTCCTGGACCGCCTCGCCCTGCAACTGCGCACCCGCGGCGAGGCCGACTTCGCCGGCACGGTCGGCGACCGGCTGCCGATCCACACCGTCGGCCAGTGGCTCGCCATCCCGGCCGAGCACTACCCGCGGATCCTGGACTTCACCCACCGCCAGGTCCACGCCCAGGAACTCCTGCCCACCAAGAGCGAACTGGCCGTCTCCGCCCAGGCCACCCTGGAGATGAGGGCCTACTTCACCCGCCTGATCGCCCACCGGCGCCGCCACCTTGGCAACGATGTCCTCTCCGGCTGGATCCGCTACTGGGACGCTCAGTACCCCGACGACCGCGCGGCGGCGGACCAGACGCTCTACGACCTGACGATGTTCATCACCATCGCGTCCCTGGAGACCACCGCCACCCTGCTGACCAACGCCGTGTGGTTCCTCACCCGGGACCCGGCCCTGGCCGACCGGCTGCGCCGGCACCCCGAACACATCGACGCCGCGATCGACGAGGTGCTGCGCTACGACCCGCCCATCCACCTCAACTCCCGGTACGCCGCCGACGACACCCTCCTCGCCGGCGTCCCCGTCGCCAAGGACACCACCGTCCACGTCCTCTACGGCGCCGCCAACCACGACCCGCGCCGCAACGCGAACCCGCACGTGTTCGACATCGGCCGCAAGGGCGCCCACCTCACCTTCGGCGGCGGGGCCCACTACTGCCTCGGCATGGCCCTGGCCCGGCTGGAGGCCCGCCTGCTCCTCAGCGAGCTGCTGGAACGATTCCCCACTCTGCGGCCGGCCGCGGGCCCGACGTATGCGCGCCGGATGGTCTTCCGGCGCGTCACCTCCCTCATGGTGACCGCGTGACCCCTTGGAGGCGAACTCCCCGCACCTGACGGCAGACCCGCCCGGAACCGACGACGACATGACTCCCCGGAAAGCGACGACATGACCGCCCTCCCCCTCACGGCTCTCCCGGCCGGCCCCGTACGGCAGACCCTGCGGACCCACCGGGAGGGGCCGGTCCTCACCATCGAGCTGAACACCCCCGAGCACGGCAACACCGTCACCGACGCCCTGCTGGACGACCTCCTGGCCGTCCTCCAGGGCCAGGACCCGGCGGTCCGCGTGCTCGTCCTCACCGGGAGCGGCGACGACTTCAGCCTCGGCGGGGACCGCGGCGAGTTCGCCCGGCACCTCGCCGCCGATCCCACCGGCAGCGGCATCCGCGTCTCGGGGACCAAGGCGCGGCGGGTCTGCGACGCCCTGACCGGGAACCCGGCCGTCACCATCGCCCGCGTCCACGGCAAGGCCATCGGGGCGGGCATGGCCCTGGCACTCGCCTGCGACCTGCGGGTCGGCTCCGAGGGCGCGACCTTCCGGCTGCCCGAACTGGCCCTCGGGCTCCCCACCGCCTGGGGCGGCCTGCTGCCCCGGCTCATCAACGAGGTGGGCGCCGCCCGCGTACGCGAACTCGTCCTCACCGGCCGGGCGTTCGGCGCGGCGGAAGCCCACTCGCTGTCCATCCTGCAGAAGGTCGTGCCGGCTCACCAGCTGGACGCGGCCGTCGACGCCTGGGCCAGGCCCGTCGTCCGCCGCCCCCCGGCGGCGCTGCGCGTCACCAAGACCCTGCTGAACTCCCTCTCGGCCGCCTCCCGGATGGCCGACGTCTCGGCGCTGGACGCGGAACTGCTGGCAGCGGTCCTGTCCGAGGCGCAGCACGCCGGCGGCGGCTGATCACCGCCGGGCCACGTACCTGTCCAAGGACGTCACCGCGTCGCGGAAGGCGCGCCCCAGGCCCGCCCGGGCCAGCGTGAGGACGAACCGGAACGGCGCCGTCCCGTCGGCGGCGAAGGTCCACTGCACACGCGTGCCGGTGTCCCGGGGCGTCAGGCGCCACTCCTCGGCCAGGGCACGGGCGCCCGGCGCGTTGGTGCTGTCGACGCGGTAGGCGTACACCTCGGGGGCCTTCGCGACGAGCACCGTCTCCGCGAACCGCCCCCCGCCCCAGAGCCGGATCTCCCGCCCGGAGCCGCCGTCGGTGGCCCGGGCGAGCGTCACCGCCGCGAACCACTCGGCCCAGCCGGGCACGTCCTCGGCGAGCGCGCGGTAGACCCGCTCGGGCGGGGCGGAGATGTTCCGCGCGAAGACCATGCGTACGGGGGCGGTCCCGATGAAGCCGGGATCCACCGGGCGCAGCCGACGAGCCATGGACGAAACCCCCTCGTGACACGGGCGCGGGTCGGTTGACCGGGCATCGTCAACCGGACACCCGTCAGCCTAGCTGACGGGCTCTCAGATGTCTGCGCCGTCCTCGTCCCCGGGCTCGCCCGCCACCAGCACCCGCAGATGCTCGGAGATCTCCGCCCGCGCCTCGGCGGGCAGGCCGGCGTCGGTCACCAGCGTGTCCACCTGCTCCAGCGCGGCGAACGAACTCAGGCCCACCACACCCCACTTGGTGTGGTCCGCGACCACCACGACCCGGCGCGCGGAATGCACCAGCCGCCGGTTGGTCTCGGCCTCCGCGAGGTTCGGCGTGGACAGACCGGCCTCCACCGATATCCCGTGCACCCCGAGGAAGAGCAGGTCGAAGTGGAGCGCGGCGATCGCCTGGTCGGCGACCGGCCCCACCAGCGAGTCCGACGGGGTGCGCACCCCGCCGGTCAGCACCACCGTCGCCGACCCCTGCCGCTGCCCCGCGGTGCGCTGTGCCGAGTGGAAGACGTCCGCGACCCGCACCGAGTTCGTCACCACGGTCAGGTCGGGCACCTCCAGCAGGTGCTGCGCGAGCGCGTACGTCGTCGTACCGCCGGACAGGGCGATCGCCGCCCCCGGGCTGACCAGGCGGGCCGCGGCGCGCGCGATGTCCTCCTTGGCGGTCAGCTCCAGCCCCGACTTCGCCTCGAACCCCGGCTCGTGCGTGCTCGCCTCGACCACCGGCACCGCGCCGCCGTGCACCTTCTCCAGCACGCCCTGGCGGGCGAGCGCGTCCAGATCGCGGCGCACCGTCATGTCCGAGACACCGAGCTTGCGGGTCAGCTCGTTGACCCGTACCCCGCCCCGGCGCCGGACCTCGTCCACGATCAGGGCGCGGCGCTGCTCCGCGAGGAGGTTCTGATTCTCGCTCACGTACGCTCCGGTCCTTTCGCCGCCATCCGTCCGACACGCCCGGCGCACCGGCTCCGACCAGGAACGTCCCTCTGTCCGCCAGTGTGCGGGCGTCCCATCTTTTCACGGGTCGGCACCGGTTGCGCCACCGCGTCGCGACCCGTCCGGCGGCACTCGGTTCGGGGAGATTCCGTGACGAGAGGTGTACCCGGCCGCCGGACCGGAGATCCTGGAGCGCGCACGGCACAGGCGTCAGGGCGTCATGGGGGAAGTGCGAGAACAGTGGAACGCGCGCGGGAACACCCGGCGGGGCAGCGGGAGCGGCGTCCCGCCGGGCCGTACGAGGGCCGGTCCGGGGAGCCGCCGGAGACCGAACTGGAACTGCTGGTGCACGGGGTCGGCGGGACCACGCCGGAGAAGATGCTCGGTGATCCGCGCACGGTCCGGGTCACCGGCGACGACACGGCCGCCGTCTTCCGGCGCGCCGGGGACACCGGGGCCGCCCCGGACGGGAGCGGCGCAGGGGGAGCAGCGGAGCGGCAGCGCGGGCGGGAGCCGCGGAGCGGACCGGTCCGGGAGGCGTACGTCTGGTGCAACCTCACCTCCGGCGACGGCAGCCGCGCCCTGTGGCTGTTGCTGCTGCCGTTCATGGTGGTGAACCTCGCCCACTGGATGCGCCCCGCCGGACCCGGCCGGCCGCGTGTGGTCCGGCTCTACGGCCTCCTGGTGCGTCTGTCCGCCCTCACCCTGACCGTGCTGCTGGTGGCCGCCGCCTGCGAGGTGGCGCTCGACCTGGTCGCCTGGCAGTGCGCCGGCGTCCAGGCCTGCGTCCGCCGCCACTCCTGGCTGGACTTCCTGTCGCCCGCGGCCGGCGGCTGGTGGGGTGCCCCCGGCCGCCGGCTCGCCCTCGCGGCGGCACTGCCGCTCTCGCTGACCGGCCTGCTGTGGTACCTCTCCCACCGCACCTGGCGCGCCTACGAGTCCCACCGACCGCTGCCCCGTGCCCCGGAACCGGCTGGTGACGAGCAGGGGCCGGCCGGCGAGGGAGCCGGCTCGGGCGGGGCGGAGTCGCCCGGTGACGACGCCGGTTCCGCCGCGCACGGCAGCGCGCTGGTGCGGCCCGGGTTCTGGTACGGGCGCCGCCTGGTCGCCCGGCTGCGCGCCGCGCACACCGCGGCCGGCCTGCTCACGGTGGCCGGCGCCGTCACCACCCCGGCGGTCCGTTTCGACCACCGGCCCGGCGGGCCCGCGGTCCCGGACGTGCTCGGCCTGCTGCTGGCGGCGGCCCTGCTCGTCTGCGGGGCGGCGGTGGTCGCGGTGGTCTGCCGCCGGGGCCGCAGCGAGAGACGGCCGGACCAGCGGCTCGACCGGCACGTCGTACGCGGCCTGCCGCTCGCCGCGCTCGCCCTGCTGCTGCTCGCACTGGTGTACACCGGCTGGTCCCGGCCCGGCTGGCGGTCCACCGGCCGGCTGCCCGGCGACCCCTCCTTCGGCGCCCTCATGCTGGCCCAGGGCGTGCTCGTCGTCGCCCTCGCCGCCGTGGCCGGATACCTGCACCGGCGCCGCCCCGACCCGCGCGCCGCGATGCACGGGCTCGGCGGTCCCGCCGTCGCCCTGCTCGCCTGTGCGCTGGGCGGCGTGATCTCCGGCGGGGTCGCCCAGCGCGTGGCCGACTGGCTGGACGGCACCCGCGCCGTGCTCACCGGCCCGCCGGTGCTGCTGACCTGGCAGGCGTCCGTCATCCCGCCGCTCCTCACCATCCTGCTGCTCCTGACCGCCGGGCTCGCCCTGCACACCGCCCGGCTCGCCCGCGCCGAACGCGACCGGGTCCGCCGCGAGCACCCCGGCGAGCCCGAGGACCCGTCCCGCACCCGCGCCATCGCCCACGCGCGGGCCATGGCCACCCTCACCGACCGGGCGCCGCTCGTCGTCGCCGTGCTGACCGCCACCACCCTGGTCCTGGGCTCCGTGGCGCTGGCCGGAGCCCTGGTCACGAGGAAGACGCCCGACGGGGCCGCGCACCACACCCACCACCTCATGCGGGCCGTGGCCGAGACCTCGCAGGCGCTCGGCTCCTGGCTGGTCGGCCTCGGCTTCCTGCTGTTCGTGACCTGGGGCAGGCGCGCCTACAAGGACGCCTCTGCCCGGCGCACCATCGGCATCCTCTGGGACGTCGGCACCTTCTGGCCGCGCGCCGCCCACCCCTTCGCACCGCCCTGCTACGCCGAGCGCGCGGTACCGGACCTGACCTGGCGCATGGCCACCTGGACCCGGCGCACCGGGGGCCGGTTGGTGCTGTCCGGCCACTCCCAGGGCAGCGTCCTCGCCGCCGCGGCGGCCTGGCAGCTCCCGCCGTCCGTACGCGGGCGGGTCGCCCTGCTCACCTACGGCTCCCCGCTGGAACGCCTGTACGGCCGCTGGTTCCCGGCCCACTTCGGCCCGCCGGCCCTGGCCGCCCTGCACCACGACATCGACTGCTGGCGCAACCTCTACCGGCGGACCGACCCCATCGGCGGCCCCGTCCGCGTCCCCGACGGCACCTGCGACGTGGACCACGAGCCCCTGCGGGACCCCCTCGCCTACGGCCGCACCCCGGACCATCCGCTCCCGGCCCCGATCCTCGGCCACTCCGACTACCAGTCGGACCCCGCCTTCACCCGCGAGCGGACCCGCCTGCTGACCCGCCTCCACCCGGAGCTGCCGGGCCAGCGCCCCAAGACCGAGCCCGAGCCCGGGGACGAGGCCGCCGCCCCCCAGGCGTGACCTGGCGGCCGCGGGACGGCTCAGGGCAGGTCCGGCAGGTCCTCCGCGTAGAGCAGCGTCAGGTCGTCGGTGGTCGGGTCGGGCAACTGGGCGACGCGGCTCGCGTGGCGCTCCACCATCGCCTCGAAGGTCTGCCGGGCGGTGCGGCCGTTGCCGAACGCCGGGCCCTTCGGGATCGCCGTGAAGTACTTCAGCAGCGCCTCTGCCGCGCCCGGCGCCAGCCGGTACTCGTGCTCGTCGGCCTGCTGCTCCACGATCCGCAGCAGTTCCTCGGGGCCGTAGTCACCGAAGGTGATGGTGCGGGAGAAGCGGGAGGCGACGCCCGGGTTGACGGACAGGAAGCGCTCCATCTCCGCGGTGTACCCGGCGACGATCACCACCACCGCGTCCCGGTGGTCCTCCATCAGCTTCACCAGCGTGTCGATGGCCTCCTTGCCGAAGTCCCGCCCGGCGTCCTCCGGGGACAGCGCGTACGCCTCGTCGATGAACAGCACGCCACCGCGGGCCCGCTCGAAGGCCTCCTGGGTGCGGATCGCCGTGGAACCGATGTGCTCGCCGACCAGGTCGACCCGGGACACCTCCACGAGATGCCCCTTCTCCAGCACGTCCAGCGAGGCGAGGATCTCGCCGTAGAGCCGGGCGACCGTCGTCTTGCCGGTGCCGGGGGAGCCGGTGAAGACAAGGTGCCGCTTGACGGAGGCCGCCTTCAGCCCCGCCCGCTGCCGGCGCCGGCCCACCTCGATCATGTCGATCAGCGCCCGCACCTCGCGCTTGACGCTCTCCAGGCCGACCAGCGCGTCGAGTTCCCCGAGCACGTCCTTCGAGGTGCGTGGCGGCTTGACCGGCTCCACCACGGCCACGGTCGGCGCCTGCTCCGCCGCCCGCTGCCCGGGGAGCGCGCCGAGCAGGCCCGCGGGCTGCGTCACCGTCTCCACGGCCGCCTCCCGGACCGCGGGCGGCCGGACGCCGCCGCTCTCGTCGCTGGTGCAGTCCTCCACGACCGGTCCGGTTCCGGGCCCGGCGTCCGGGCCGGCGTCGGCGAACTCGTACCCGCCGCGCGCGCACCGCTCCGTACGGCACTTGCGCAGCGTCGTACGGCAGCCGTCGATCACGTGGAAGCCGTAGCCGCCGCTGCCGGTGACCCGGCAGTTCAGGAAGCTGCCCCGGCCGCCCGCGGAGACGTAGAAACCGGCCTCGGCGGGGGAGTCGACCGTGCACCGCTCGATGGTCGGGTCGGCGCCCTTGGTGACGATCACACCGGTCTGGGTGCCGTCCAGGCTGCAGTTGTGGAGCGTGCCGCCGCTGCCGTGGTCACGGAACCAGGCACCGGTGGCCGCCTCCCTGATCCGGCAGTCGTCCAGTTGCGCGGTCGCCCCGTCGCTCACCGACACGGCCGTGTTGCGCACCTGCGACAGATCGCTGTCGACGACGTCCGCGCGGGAGCCGCGGTCCAGTACGAACAGCGCGTCCGGCACGTCGTGCACCCGGCAGGACTCCAGTACGGCGGTGGCCCCGTCGCTCACCCACACCGCCGGGTAGTCGCCGGTGCTGTCGAAGATCTCGCACTGGTTGGCGTCCACCCGGGTCCCCGGGTCCCACACCGACAGGCCGTTGCGCCCGAACCGGCGGACCGTCGTCCGGGTCAGCGTGAGCACCGAGCGGGAGCGCAGGTCGACCGCGTTCTCCGGGATGTCGTGGAGGTGGCAGTCGGCGAGCGTGAGCACCGCGTCGGTGTCCAGGGTGATGCCGTCGGCGGTGGTGCGGTGCACCTCGCAGTCGGTCAGGTGCGCGGTGGCCCGCTGGGTGACCTGCACCCCGGAGCCGCGCACCTCGTAGATCTCGCAGCCCACCGCCTCCAGCGAGGAGTTCTCGCCGGTCGCGGTCAGCCCGGTACCGGAGGCGTGGTGCACCCGGCAGCGCTCCAGCCGGGGATGGGCCCCGCCGCGCACCGCCACGCCCGCCTGCCCGGCCGCGACGACCTCGCACTCCTCGAACACCCCGCCCCCGCCGTCGAGTACGGCGATGCCGATGCCGGCCGGGTTGTCGACGGTGCACCGCCGCACGGTCGGGCGGGCGCCTCCGCGCACCTCGATGCCGGCGGCGGACCGCGTGACGATCCGCACGTCCATCAGCTCGGGCGTGCCCTCCTCGACGAGCAGCGCGGGTGCCGCCGCGTCCTGCCCCTCCACGTGCAGGTCCTGCACGACGGCCGAGGCCCGCACGGTGAGCGGGACGCCGTCCACCGGCGCGATCCGCACCGAGCCGGACGAGCCCTCGGGCCCACGGAGTGTCACCGCCCGCTGGACGACGAGGTTCTCCCGGTAGGTGCCGGGGGCGATGGTGAGGACGTCGCCGTCGGCGGCGGCCTCCAGGGCGGCGGCGAGCGATGCGTACTCACCCGTGCGGCGCCGCCACCGCGAAGTACCGGTGTGCGTCACCTGGACCGTGCCCTGTGCCATGGCGTTGCTGTGCCCCCACCTCGTCGTACTGATGGCTCGCTGTCCGCCGGGGCGCTGCCGCCGTACCTGGACCGCGGCCGTGCTCGGTCCCCCTGGACGTCAGCGCGCCGGCGCCCCTGGAGTCCTGTGCGCCCCGGGGTTCACGCACCCGCGGGTCGTCGCCGAATGCGCTTCGGCCGGTCCACCGTAGCGCGTGCGTGCACGCCGGGTTGACCAGAGCCGGAAGGCCGTCAGCTGCCGGTGCCCGCCTTGCCCCAGTCCGGGCCCGCCCGGTCCCAGGCCTGGTCCCAGCGCGCGTAGCGCCGGCGGACCAGGCGCCAGACGGCCAGGCGCCGGCCGCCCTCGACCAGGGCGGCGGTCAGCAGGGCCGCGCCGACTCCCGCGAGCACGGCGTGCGTCGTCGCCGTGGCGGAGTCCAGCGGGCGGGTCGTTATTCGGCCGTGCGGATCGGTCCAGAGCCGGAAGTGGTCCCCCTGGTGCGGGGACTTGAGGTCCGCGAGGACCGGGCCGTGCCGCGGTGTGCCGTCCGGAGCGGTCCAGTCCGCGAGGACGCGGCTGCCGGTCTGGCGCGTGGAAGCGGCGTCGGGGTCGGTCTCCTGCAGGGCCCCGCCCATGTCCCGCACCACGGTGGCCGTGACCGGATGGCGTGTGTGCCGCTGCTCCAGTACGGACCGCTGGAGCGAGTCCCGGGCGGCGGCACCGACCAGGCAGCCGGTCACGGGCGCGGCCACGGCGATGAGCAGCAGCGCCACCAGGGCCGCCCACGCCTCGGCCAGATCGGTCGCGCGGCACAGCGGATTGTGCCGCCAGCGCCACAGCCCACTGAGTGCTCGCATGCCCCACCCCCTTCCGGTCCGTCACGACCCCGGCATCCGCGCTCGGCCCCGGACCGGACCGGGTGAGAGCGCTTCCCGTCCGCCGCGGCACCTGACGGACGCGGCTCCTCACGAATTTCTCACGCTTGCCCAACGACCGGCACCCGCCCCCCGGTTCCCGGTCCGCCGGATCATCACCGGCGGCTGTGCGCGGGCCGGTGCCTACCCCAGCACCCGCACCGGGTCGCCGACCCTGATCGTGCCCGGTGAGAGGGGCACCAGGTTCAGCCCGAACAGCAGCCTGCCGCCGATCCTGCGGTGGCGCGCCAGAGTGCGCAGCGGTTCCCGGCCGCGTACGGCCGTGGCCTGGTCGGTGGTGGTCACCACGCACCGTCCGCTCGGCTTCGGGACCCGGAAGACGACCTCGCCGACGGCGATCCGCTCCCAGTGGTCCTCGGCCCACGGTTCGGTCCCCGCGACCACGACGTTCGGCCGGAACCGGTTCATGGGCAGCGGGCCCTCGTGCGCGTCCGGCCCCTGCGCGATCAGGGAGTTCAGGGCGTCCAGCGAGGCCACCGTGGTGACCAGCAGGGGATAGCCGTCGGCGAAGCTCACCGTCTCGCCGGGCAGCGCGTACTCGGGGTCGACCGGGCGGCGGGTGGCCGGGTCGTCCAGGTGGACCAGACGGACCCCGTACCCGAGGAAGGCGCTGCACCAGGCGTCCGCGGCCGGGTCGGCCGGGACCCCCTCCACCTTCGAGCCGAACACGTCCATCGGCACGGTCCCCGCCGGCTCCGGCACCGCGACCGCCAGCGGCGGCAGACCGGGCGCGGACAGACGCAGGCCGCCGCCGGCCAGAGGCTCGGCGGCGGCCAGGGCGAGACGCGGCCGGTCGCGCTGCGTGACGACCTTCCCCCCGTCGTCGATCAGCGCCCAGCGCCGGTCACCGGCCAGGCCCCAGGGCTCCACGACGGCCTCCCGGGGCGAGAGGCCCCGGAACGCCTTGACCGGGTGGACGTGGATCGACTCCACTTCGGCATGTCCCATGCCGTCCATCGTGCCAGGCGGCACGGACAGCCGGGACGCGGGCGGTCAGTACCCGCGGTACTGCTGGCTGTTGTACGGGTCCTGGTAGGGAGCCGGCGCGGGCCGCGGCGCGGCCGGGCGCATGGCCTCGTACCCGTTGCCCGGCGCCATCGGCCGCTGCTGCTGCGGGGCCTGCGGGCCGGGGTAGCCGCGCGGGGCGCTCGCCTGCTGCGGGATGTACGCCGTGGGCGCCTGCTGCAGCGGTGCGGGCTGCTGCTGCGGGTAGCCGTAGATGGGGGGCTGCTGCTGGGCCGGTGCCGCCGGGAGGGCGGGGAGGGCCGACGGCAGGGCGGGCAGGCTGTTGCTGCTGCCCGTGTCGTAGGCGGCGGGGACCCGGATCGGGGCGATCTGCGGGGTGCCCCGCTCGGCGACGAGCGAGTCGTAGATCGGGGTGTCCGGGAAGGAGGCGGAGTAGTAGCCGCCACCATAAGTGGAGCGGGGGGAGGTCATGGCACATAAGTTAAGCCCACGATGTGCTGGTTGGGGAGACCGATAAGAGGGTTGTTTTCCGTGTCGGTGGGAGCCTGGGATCCTCAATACGAGCGAACTTGGCAAAAAGGGACGCCGATCAACGTTTGGATCGTGTAAAGGCCGGGTTCGTCCCGGGTTACCGGCGGTTGACCGGCGATCTTCCTGCGCCTCTCATGGGCGTGCGGCGCACCCGGCCATAGGTTGTGCGGGAAGGGGTGACCCGGACGCGGGGCGAGACCCGGAAGCCGACACGTGAGGGGGCGGACATGTCGATGCCCAAAGGAGCCAACACAGCGGTGCCCACCACGGCGCTGCGCGTCGAAGTGGGCCGGCGCTCCGGCCCCGGGATCCCGGACGCCGACGCCTCGGCACTGCTGCTCGCCGACGGAAAGGTGCGCTCCGACGGGGACTTCGTCTTCTACAACCAGCCCGCCCACTCCTCCGGCGCGGTACGCCACGAGGGCAAGCGGACGACCGGCGGACGGGTCACCGACACCCTCTGGGTCGACCTCGCGCGCGTGGAGGGCGCCGTCGAACGCATCGTCCTCGCCGCCTCCGCCGACGGCGGCACCTTCGGACAGGTCCCGGACCTCTACGCCGAGGTGACCGACGCCGCCTCGGGCCAGGTGGTCGCCCGCTTCGACAGCCCCGGCGCGACCGTCGAGACGGCCTTCGTGCTCGGCGAGTTCTACCGCCGCCAGGGCGGCTGGAAGTTCCGTGCCGTCGGCCAGGGCTACAGCAGCGGACTCGAGGGCCTGGCAACGGACTTCGGCATCACCGTGGACGAACCGCAGCACACCGCGCCGCCGGCCGCGCCGGCCCCGGCCACCACCCCGCCGCGCCCCACCGCGCCGCCCCCGGCCCAGCCCGTCCGCCTCTCCAAGGTCACCCTCACCAAGGCGTCGCCCTCGGTCTCGCTGGCCAAGCAGGGCGGCACGTCCGGCGCGATGCGGGTGAACCTCAACTGGCAGACGCGCAAACGGTCCACGGGCCGGGGCCGCTGGGGCGGCGGTGGCGACATCGACCTCGACCTGTGCGCGCTGTACGAACTCGCCGACGGCCGCAAGGGAGTCGTACAGGCCCTCGGCAACGCCTTCGGCTCGCTCCACCGGCCGCCGTACATCCACCTCGACGGCGACGACCGCACCGGAGCCGTCGCGGCCGGCGAGAACCTCACCGTCAACCTCGACCACACGCGGGACTTCCGGCGCGTCCTCGTCTTCGTCACCATCTACGAGGGCGCCCGGTCCTTCGCCGACCTGCACGCCACCGTCACCCTCCAGCCGCAGCACGGCGCCCCCATCGAGTTTGCGCTGGACGAGTGCACCGTCGACTCCCCGGTGTGCGCGCTCGCGCTGATCACCAACACCGGCGGCGACCTGCTCGTCCGGCGCGAGGCCCGGTACCTGGTGCCGGACCGCGGGGTGAGCCCGCAGCGGACCGTGGACCGCGCCTACGGCTGGGGCATGAACTGGACGCCCGGCCGCAAGTGACCGGGCTCAGCCCTCGTCGGCCACGGCGTCCGGACGGGCGTAGGTGCGGCCCTTCCACGCCGCCCCGCGCCCGCGGTAGTGCTGCACGGCCGAGTCGACCGTCATCAGCAGATAGAGGAACGCGGTGAACGGCAGCAGCGGGGCGAGCCACAGCGGCTGCCGGTAGTAACGCAGCATCGGCACGTACGTCCCCGCCATCACCGCCCACGCCGCGGCCCCCACGAGAGCGACCGGCGCGGCGCCGCCGGCCGCGCCCACGGCCACGGCGGCCGGCGGGACCAGGTACACCAGCGCGAGCCCGGCGACCGTACCGAGGAGCAGCGGGGGACTGTGCCGCAGCTGCGCGTAGGCGCTGCGCGAGACCATGCGCCACAGGTCGCGCAGCCGCGGATAGGGGCGCACGCTGTCCACCCGGTCGGCCAGCCCCAGCCAGACCCGTCCGCCCGCGCCTTTCACCGCGCGCGCGAGCGCGACGTCGTCGATGACGGCGTGCCGGATGGCCTCCGGGATGCGTGCCTTCTCGGCCATGTCCGCGCGCAGCAGGACGCAGCCGCCCGCCGCCGCGGCGGTGCGCGAGCCCGGCCGGCCGATCCACCGGAAGGGATACAGCTGCGCGAAGAAGTACACGAACGCCGGGACCACGAGCCGCTCCCACGGGCTCGCCACCCGCAGCCGCGCCATCTGCGACACGACGTCGAAGCCGCCGGTGCCGGCCGCCGCCACCAGCTCCCGCAGGCTGTCCGGCGCGTGCGCGATGTCGGCGTCCGTCAGCAGCAGGTATTCGGGGTCACGCGCGCGTGCCAGCCCGATGCCGTACCGCACCGCCCACAGCTTGCCCGTCCAGCCCGCCGGCGGCTCCCCGGGCGATCCCACCGTGAGCGGCAGCCCGCCGTGCCGCCGGGACAGCTCGCGGGCCAGGTCCCCGGTGCCGTCCGTACTGCCGTCGTCCACCAGGAAGACCTCCGCGCGTCCCGGATAGTCCTGCGCCAGCAGCGACGGCAGGCCGGCGGGCAGCACGGCGGCCTCGTCACGGGCCGGTACGACCACACAGACCGACGGCCACACGTCCGGGTCCCGGCGCCGCGGCAGGCGGACGTCCGTGCGCCAGAAGAAGCCCTGGCCCAGCAGCAGCCAGCACCAGGCGGCCAGTGATACGACGGTGATCCACAGGAAGGCGCTCACGGCCGCAGTCTGCCCCACCCGGACGGCCCACGAGGCCCCATCGTCTATCGTGGCCGGGTGAAGATCGCGCTCATGGACTCCGGAATCGGCCTGCTGCCCGCCGCCGCCGCGGTACGTCGACTGCGACCCGACGCGGATCTCGTGCTCTCGTGGGACCCGGACGGCATGCCCTGGGGACCGCGCACCCCCGAAGACATCACCGAGCGGGCCATCGCCGTCGCCGCGGCCGCCGCCGCACACGACCCCGACGTCCTGATCGTCGCCTGCAACACGGCGTCGGTGCACGCCCTGCCGGCGATGCGGGCCCGCTTCGAGCCGGACCTGCCGATCATCGGTACCGTTCCGGCGATCAAGCCGGCCGCCGCGGGCGGCGGGCCCGTCGCGATCTGGGCGACCCCGGCCACCACGGGAAGCGCCTACCAGCGCGGCCTGATCGAGGAGTTCGCGGCGGGCGTGACCGTGACCGAGGTGGCCTGCCCCGGTCTCGCGGACGCCGTGCACCACGCGGACGACGCGGCGATCGACGCGGCCATCGCCTCGGCCGCCGCCCGCACCCCCGACGACGTCACCACGCTCGTCCTCGGCTGCACCAACTACGAGCTGGTCGCCGAGCGCATCCGGGCGGCCGTCCAGCGGCCCGGCCGACCGCCGCTCATCCTGCACGGCACCGCCGGGGCGGTGGCCGCCCAGGCCCTGCGCCGGATCGGAGCGGAGTCGGTCCCGGCCACCGTCGCCGGCACCCCGCTCACGGTGCTGCTGAGCGGCCGTGAGGCGACCCTCCCGGACACGGCGCTCTCCTACGAGGAGGGCCGCTTCCTCCAGGCCGTCAGCCCCGTCCGCTGACCGGCGCGTAACCGGCCCGGCCGCACGGTCCGCCGTGCCCCGGCCGGGCCAGTCACCCCGTGCCACGCCCTACCGGCGGTGCGAAACCTGAGTAACCTCGTACACATGAGGGACCACCCCGACGCCGACGACACCCCCCGCCCGGACGTCTGGACGGGACGCGCCACCAACCGGGTCCAGTGGCTGCTCGCGCTGGTCGGTGCCGCCTGCATGGCGCTCGGCATCGAACTGGCCGTCGACTCGGCCTGGGGCTCCGGCATCGCCCCGCTCGTGATGTCCGTCGTGGGCTGCATCGCGGCCGGCCTGCTGGTCATCTTCGGCACGCTCGCCTTCGTGCACGTCGACCTCACGCTCGACAAGGAGTGCGTCGAAGTGCGCTGCGGGCACATGGGCCTGCCGCGCCGCCGCATCCCGCTCTCCCACGTGGCCGGTGCCGACTTCACCGCTCTCGTCACCCCCCGGCACTGGGGCGGCTGGGGCTACCGCTGGCGCCCCGAGAAGGGGACCGCGGTCGTCGTACGCCGCGGCGAGGGGATCGTGCTGCGCCTGTGGGACGGCCACACGTTCACGATCACCGTGGACAACGCGGAAACGGCGGTACGGGTCATCAGGGACCGCCTGCGGACGATCAAGCCGGGGACGGCGGCCTGACCTGTTGCGCCGGGAGACCCGCGCCGGCGGCCGGCACCCACGGCGCCCGTCGCCCCGCGTACCCGGCCCTCCGGCCGGTGGCAGGCCACGGCAGCGCGCCGGGCCCGGCCGCGCCGCCGAAGCCGGGCACGCCGTAACGGCTCACCTCCGGTTCGCCGGACGTGCGCGGAGCAGCACCGTGACCAGCGGCGAACGCCGGTGTGCGGGGCCCGGCCGCGCTGTCGGCGGTGACGTCAGCCGCCGTACACTCACCCGGGTGACCGTCACCGCAACTTCCGTGGACCAGTCGGACCAGCTCCAGCCGCGCCGGGCCTCCGGTGCGCGCGGCCGGCTGCTGCGCCTGGTCCCGGCCGCCGCCTCCGCGCTCTGCGGGGTGCTGCTCTACGTCAGCTTCCCGCCGCGCACCCTGTGGTGGCTGGCCCTGCCCGCCTTCGCCGGTTTCGGCTGGGTGCTGCGCGGCCGGAGCTGGAAGGCCGCCCTGGGCCTCGGCTACCTCTTCGGGCTGGGTTTCCTGCTGCCGCTGCTGGTGTGGACGAGCGTGGAGGTCGGGCCGCTGCCCTGGCTGGCGCTCGTGGCCATCGAGGCGGTCTTCATCGCGCTGGTCGGCGTGGGCGTCGCCGCGGTCTCCCGGCTGCCCGCCTGGCCGGTGTGGGCAGCGGCCGTGTGGACGGCGGGCGAGGCGGCCCGCGCGCGGGTGCCCTTCCAGGGCTTCCCGTGGGGCAAGGTGGCGTTCGGCCAGGCGGACGGCGTCTTCCTGCCGCTCGCCGCGCTGGGCGGCACCCCCGTGCTCGGCTTCGCGGTCGTCCTGTGCGGCTTCGGCCTGTACGAGGCCGGCCGGCTGATCGCCGAGCGGCGCCGTGGCCGGGTCGTGCGGCGCGCCGCCGCGACCGCCGCGCTGCTCGGCGTGGCGGTACCGGTGGCGGGCGCGGTCGCCGCCCGCGCGCTGGTGAGCGACACCGCGCAGCACGGCACCGCGACCGTGGCGCTCGTCCAGGGCAACGTGCCGCGCGCCGGGCTGGAGTTCAACGCCCAGCGGCGGGCCGTGCTCGACTACCACGCGCGCGAGACGCACAAGCTCGCCGCCGACGTCAGGGCGAGCAAGACTCCCAGGCCGGACTACGTCCTGTGGCCGGAGAACTCCTCCGACATCGACCCCTTCGGGTACCCGGACGCCGCCGCGGTCATCGAGCAGGCGGCCAAGGACATCGGCGTGCCCATCTCCGTCGGCAGCGTGGTCGAGCGGGACGGCAAGCTGCTCAACGAACAGATCCTGTGGGACCCGGTCAAGGGACCGACGCAGACCTACGACAAGCGGCAGATCCAGCCCTTCGGCGAGTACCTCCCGCTGCGCTCGCTGGTCGGCGCGATCAACAAGAGCTGGACCGAGATGGCCCGCCAGGACTTCAGCAGGGGCGCCAAGCCGGGCGTCTTCGACATCGACGGCGCCAGGGTGGGCCTGGCCACCTGCTACGAGGCCGCCTTCGACTGGGCCGTGCGGGACACGGTGACGCACGGCGCGGAGATGATCTCCGTGCCGAGCAACAACGCCACCTTCGACCGCAGCGAGATGACCTACCAGCAGCTCGCCATGTCCCGCGTCCGCGCCGTCGAGCACAGCCGCACCGTGACCGTGCCGGTGACCAGCGGGGTCAGCGCGGTCATCATGCCGGACGGGCGGATCACCCAGAGGACCGGCATGTTCGTGCCCGCCTATCTCGTCCAGAAGGTGCCACTGCGCAGGTCCACGACCCCCGCCACCGAACTGGGCATCCTTCCGGAGATCGCCCTGGTGCTGGTCGCCGCGGGCGGGATCGGCTGGGCGATCGGGTCCGGACTGCGCGCCCGGCGCGCCGGTGGCGCGTAGCCGTGCGCGTGCGGTGCGCGGTGCGCGCGACCGCCGTACGAACCGCCGTATGAGCGCCGTACGACCGGCATACGACTCCTGAAGCGGCCCTGACGCGGCGCACCGGCCCGCTAGGGTCGGGATCATGGCTACTCCCGATTTCATCCGCACGCTCAGGGCCACCGCCGGTCAACAGCTGCTGTGGCTCCCCGGTGTCACCGCGATCGTCTTCGACGACGAGGGCAGAGTGCTGCTCGGGCGGCGGTCCGACACGCGCGAGTGGTCGGTGATCGGCGGCATCCCGGAGCCGGGCGAGCAGCCCGCGGCCTGTGCGGTGCGGGAGGTCTTCGAGGAGACGGCGGTGCACTGCGTCGCCGAGCGGGTCGTCCTGGTGCAGGCGCTGGAGCCGGTGACCTATCCCAACGGCGACACGTGCCAGTACATGGACATCACCATCCGCTGCCGGGCGGTGGGCGGCGAGGCCCGGGTCAACGACGACGAGTCGCTGGAGGTCGGCTGGTTCACGCTCGACGCGCTGCCCGACCTGCATGAGTTCGGGCTCTTTCGGATCAAGCAAGCCATGTCGGATGCACCCACATGGTTCGACCCTATGACTGCCAGCTGAAGTATGGGTGGTCACCACATGTGGTGACCGTGGGGCTCCGCTTAGGGTCGGCACATGACCTCGCCCACCCCCCTTCCGGGGCCCGGCCCCCGATCCCGGCCCCCCAGCCTCGACCTCGGCGGCCGCACCGCCCTCGTCACCGGTGCCGCCGGCGGCATCGGCCGCGCCTGCGCGCTGCGGCTCGCCGCCGCCGGGGCCGAGGTGCGCGCCGTCGACCGGGACGCGGCCGGCCTGGCCGAACTGGCCGAGCAGGCGGAGCGGACCGGCGACCTCGCGGGCACCGTCGTACCCGTGGTCGTGGACCTCACCGACCTGGACGCCGCCGAACGCGCCGCCGCCGGCACCGATGTGCTGGTCAACAACGCCGGCCTGCAACTCGTGCGGCCCATCGAGGAGTTCCCGCCCGAGGTGTTCCACACGGTCCTCACCGTGATGCTGGAAGCCCCCTTCCGCCTCATCCGGGGCGCCCTGCCGCACATGTACGCGCAGGGCTGGGGCCGGATCGTCAATGTCTCGTCCGTCCATGGTCTGCGGGCCTCGGCCTATAAGTCCGCCTATGTGGCCGCCAAACACGGCCTCGAAGGGCTGTCCAAGACGGCAGCCCTGGAAGGCGCCGCCCATGGAGTGACCTCGAACTGCGTGAACCCGGCCTATGTGCGCACCCCGCTGGTCGAGAAGCAGATCGCGGACCAGGCCGAGGCGCACGGCATCCCCGAGGACCGGGTGCTCGCCGAGGTCCTGCTGAAGGACAGCGCCGTGCGGCGGCTCATCGAACCGGAGGAGGTCGCCGAGGCCGTGGCCTACCTGTGCGGCCCGCAGGCGTCCTTCGTCACCGGCACCTCGCTCGTCCTGGACGGCGGGTGGACGGCCCACTGACCGGCCCGGCGGCACCGGCACCGGCAGCGGCTCCGGGAGTTTTCCACAGGGCTGCCGGGCCGGGTGGCCCATACGGAATCCTGTGACCATGTCCCGCGATCATCTCCAGTCGGCACCCAGCGGCAGCGCCGAGGCCCCGTACCTAGGCCTGCTGGCCCGCGACGCCTCCGTCGAGGCCTACGAGCAGCCCGTGCTGCGCGCCCGAGCCGAGGGCGAGCCGGCGGACCGCGTCGCCGCGCTGGAAGAGGCCAGACTGCTCGCCCTGCGCGTGCGCGCGGAGCTGGAGGGCCGCCGACGGCGCGAGGCGGAGCTGTCGGCGCTCTTCGAGACCGCCCACGACCTGGCCGGACTCCGCGATCTGGACGCCGTCCTCCAGGCGATCGTGCAGCGTGCCCGTTCCCTGCTCGGCACGGACGTCGCCTACCTGAGCCTGAACGACCCGGCCCGCGGCGACACCTACATGCGGGTCACGGAGGGCTCCGTCTCGGCCCGCTTCCAGCAGTTGCGCCTCGGCATGGGAGAGGGACTCGGCGGACTCGTCGCCCAGACCGCCCGGCCGTACGTCACCGACGACTACTTCCAGGACGGCCGTTTCCAGCACACCCTCACCATCGACGCCGGCGTCCGCGACGAGGGGCTGGTCGCCATCCTCGGCGTCCCCCTGATGCTCGGCCCGCACGTGATCGGCGTCCTGTTCGCCGCGGACCGTCGCGCGAGGGTCTTCGAACGCGGGCAGATCGCCCTGCTCGGCTCTTTCGCGGCGCTCGCCGCGGCGGCCATCGACACCGCCAACCTGCTCACCGAGACCCGCGCCGCCCTGGCCGGCCTGGAGCACGCCAACGAGATCATCCGCGACCGCAGTGCCGTCATCGAGCGCGCGTCCGACGTCCACGACCGGCTCGCCGAACTCGTCCTGCGCGGCGGCGGGGTCCACGACGTGGCCGCCGCCGTCTCCCAGGTCCTCGCCGGAGCCGTCGAGTTCACCGAGGCCACGGCGGCACCGGCCGAGGCGCTGGAGGCCTCGCGCGCCGAGGGGCACGCGGTACGCCACGGCAGCGACTGGATCGCCGCGGTGGCCGCCGGAGGTGAACTCCTCGGCGCGCTGGTCCTGCGCGGTCACCCCGGCCTCGACCCCGTCGACCAGCGCACCCTGGAGCGCGCGGCCATGGTCACCTCCCTGCTGCTGCTCGCCCGCCGCTCCGCCGCCGAGGCCGAACAGCGCGTGCGCGGTGAGCTGCTGGACGATCTGCTGGACGCGCGCGACCGGGACCCGCGGCTGCTGCGCGAGCGCGCCAGACGCGTCCAGGCGGACCTGGACGCCACCCATGTCGTCCTCGCCGCCCGCCTCGACGGCCCGGCGGCCGACGCCGACGAGGAGGCCGCGGCCCGCCGCCGGCTCTGGTCCGCCGCCTCCCACCTCGCGGCCACCCGGCACGGCCTGGCCGCTGCCCGCGACGGCGGCACGGTCCTGCTGCTGCCGCTCGGCGCCGGCGACACCGCCACGGACGTGGCCCGCCGCACCGCCCGCCACCTGGGCACCGCCGTCCACCAGCCGGTCACGGTCGGCGCCTCCGCACCCGTCACCGACCTCGCCGGGAACCCCGAGACCGTGACCGCCGCCTATGCCGAGGGGCGCCGCTGCCTGGACGCGCTGCACCTGCTGGGCCGGGCCGGGGACGGCGCGGCGGCCGAGGACTTCGGCTTCCTCGGTCTGCTTCTCGCGGGTGAACGGGACATCGCCGGGTTCGTCGAGCGGACCATCGGCCCGGTGGTGTCGTACGACGAGCGGCGCGGCACGGAACTGCTGCGGACCCTGGACGCCTACTTCGAGGGCGGGATGAGCCCGGCACGCACCAAGGACGCGCTGCACGTCCACGTCAACACCGTGGCGCAGCGGCTGGAGCGCGTGGGCCGCCTGCTGGGCGAGGACTGGCAGACCCCCGCGCGGGCCCTGGAGATCCAACTGGCCCTGCGGCTGCACCGGCTCGCCGCGCCCGGACGCCACTGACCGGCCCCCGCGCGGGGGCCGGTCAGTGGCGTCGCTACGGTGCCGGCGCGAAGGCCGGACGGGATGCGGGCGGGCGAGGGCGCCGCTCAGACGGTGCGCGCCTCGGCGGCCGGGCTCGCCGCGGGGGTCTCCCCGTCCTCACCGTCGACCTGGGCCAGATCGCGGTGCCGCGTCTCCCGCCCGAGGCCCACCGCGATCAGGGTCAGCACGGCGGCGGCGATCACGTACAGCGCGATCGGGGTGGAGCCGCCGTAGTCCTTGAGCAGCGCGGTGGCGATGAGCGGGGCGGGCGCGCCGGCGGCCACGGAGGCGAACTGCGCGCCGATGGACGCGCCCGAGTACCGCATCCGCGTCGCGAACATCTCGGCGAAGAAGGCGGCCTGGGGCGCGTACATGGCGCCGTGCAGCACGAGTCCGACGGTGACGGCGAGGATCAGGTACCCGAACGAGCCGGTGTCCACGAGCGCGAAGAAGGGGAACATCCACAGCCCGACACCGGCGGCGCCGAGCAGGTACACGGGCCGCCGGCCGACCCGGTCGGACAGCGCGCCCCAGGCCGGGATGACGGCGAAGTGCACGGCCGAGCCGATGAGGACGGCGTTGAGGGCGGTCTGCTTGGAGACGCCGGCCGAGGTCGTGGCGTAGACGAGGATGAAGGCGGTGATGACGTAGTAGCTGATGTTCTCCGCCATGCGGGCGCCCATCGCCACGAGCACGTCCCGCCAGTGGTGCCGGAGCACGGAGACGAGCGGCAGCTTCTCCTGGGCGCCGTCGCGCCGCGCCTCGGCCCGCTCCCGGGCCTCCTTGAAGACGGGCGATTCATCGACAGACAGACGAATCCACAAACCGACGAGCACGAGCACACCGGAGAGCAGGAACGGGATCCGCCACCCCCACGTGCCGAAGGCGTCGTCGGACAGCACGGCGGTGAGCAGTGAGAGCACGCCGGTGGCCAGCAGCTGTCCGGCCGGCGCGCCGGTCTGCGGCCACGAGGCCCAGAAGCCGCGCCGCCGTGCGTCCCCGTGCTCCGACACCAGCAGGACGGCACCGCCCCACTCGCCGCCGAGCGCGAAGCCCTGCACCAGGCGCAGCACGGTGAGCAGCACGGGCGCGGCGGCGCCGACGGTGGCGTGCGTGGGCAGCAGGCCGATGGCGAACGTGGCCCCGCCCATCAGCAGCAGGCTGAGCACCAGCAGCTTCTTGCGCCCCAGCCGGTCACCGTAGTGCCCGAAGACGAGCGCCCCCAGCGGGCGGGCCGCGAAGCCCACGGCGTACGTCAGGAACGACAGCAGCGTGCCGACGAGCGGGTCGGAGTCCGGGAAGAACAGCTTGTTGAACACCAGCGCGGCGGCGGAGCCGTAGAGGAAGAAGTCGTACCACTCGATCGTGGTCCCGATGAGGCTGGCGGCGACGATTCTGGGGAGGCTGGCGGGGGGTGGGGGAGCGGTGGTGGTTCCGGAGGCCATGTGCGCCACTTCCTCGTGTGCGGTGGGGACGGGTACGTGTCGGCACACCGTAGAAACACGCTCGTCAGCCGCACATGTGGTGAGGCACCATAGTTAGGGGGTCGGCTATGCGTCCAGCCACCATGATGACTTCGGGCAGGGCGGTTCAGGCACGCGAAGGCTCGGCGCTGACCAGAAGCCCCGCAAGCCGGGGTCGGGCCCCTGGCGCAGATATATGCAGCGACGAAGCGCACGGAGTCGTCGGTATGGCATGTGCGTCAGATGAGGTGGATATGCATGTGGCGGGATTGCTGACTGCACGGGGGGAGAAACGGTGGACATCAACGGGGGGTTGTCCTTACCTGATCGAATTGTCCGAACATCCGAGTTTGCCCGGCTGACCGATTTCATTCAGTTGGTGAGAACACGCGGTCACGGCGGCGTGGAGGTACTGGGGGACCCTGGCAGCGGCAAGACGTGGCTTCTCGACGCCGCCGCCCGTGACGCGCGCCGTCGCGGCATGTGGGTGCTGCGGGCACGGTGTTCGATGGCCGAGGCGGAAGTACCGCTCCACCCCTTTCTCCAGGCGCTCAACGCCTGGGTGGCCTCCGCCGACGGCGCGCCGGGCGGTGATGCGAAGCGCACCGAGAGGGCGCGGGCGCTGGCCCGGACCCTGGCCCAGTCGGCCGGTTCGCTCCAGCCGATGCCGTCATGGGACCGGTTCTTCGAACAGCGCCGTGCGCTGGCCGAGTGCCTGGCCCTCGCCCCGGCCGGCTGTCTGCTGGTGCTGGACGACATGCAGTGGGCGGACGCCTGGTCGATCAGGTTCCTGGAGATCCTGATCCGCTGGCCGGTGGAGGAGCGGCTCGCCCTCGTCGTCGCGCACCGGCCCCGGCAGAGCCCGGTGGGGCTGCGGGCGGCGCTGCAGGAAGGCATCGACCTGGGGTTCATCGGGCAGGTGCACCTCGACCCGCTCACCGTCTCGCAGAGCGGCGCCCTGCTGGACGTGGACCCGGCCTCCCCGGACCTCGCCCGTCTGCACCAGGAGGGTGACGGCCTCCCGCTGTACGTCACCGCGCTCGCCGGCAAGGAGAGCCCGCGCCTGGACAACGCCGAGACCTGGGCGCAGAGCCCCCTCGGCGCCCGACTGCTCACCGAGGTGTCCCGGCTCGACAGCGAGGCCCGGTTGGTGGCGCACGTGGCGGCGGTGCTCGGCGACTCCTTCGACGTGCCGGCGGTGGCGGCCACCGCCCAGATGAAGGTGTCGTCGGCGTCCAGGGCGCTGAGCGAGCTGCGCCGGCACGACGTCGTACGGATGCTCGGCGCCGGCACGATGATGTTCCGTCACCCCTTGATGCGGTACTGCATCTACGGCTGTACCAGCACATGGTGGCGGCACGACCTGCACCGGCGCGCCCTGGAGTACCTGACCGAGCGCGGCGAACCCGCGACGGTACTCGCCCTGCACATCGAGGCGATCGGTGCCGAGGACCCGGCGGCCGTGCGAACACTGGTCGCCGCCGCGAGCGCGGCACTGCACTCCGGCCGGTCCGAGCTCGCCGTCCGCTGGCTGGTGGGGGCGTTGCGTGCGCAGCGGGCACGCGGCGGAGGGGCGCGGCACGGGATGGTGGACGCCGCCGTCTGGCGCCGAGTGGCGCAGGCAGCCGCCGCGGACGGTGACCGCGAGCGGCTGATCGAGCTGGGCGGCGAACTGCTGTCCCTGCTGGACGAGTCCACCGGGGCGCGGGCCACCGCGGCGGCCACGTTGGCCTGTCTGCACGCCTCGCTCGGTGACGCCGAACGCGGGCAGGCCCTGCTCGGTCAGGAGACCGCCAGGCTCGGCCGCGCCGACCCCGCGGTGCGCGCGGTGATGGACCTCTCGGGGGTGCTGGTCAAGCTGCTCACGGGCACGGTACCCAGCCGCGCCGAGCTGGACTCGCTGGGCTCGTGGGCGAGGCAGGCGCACCCGGTCCACGGCTTCGGCGCCGAGGCCGTGCGCGCGTTGTGCGTGATGTTCGAGGGCGACCGCGCGGAGGGGCAGCGTCTGCTGGCCGGGTGCGCGCAGGCGCTGGCGAACTGCTCCGACGGGGACGCGGAGACGCCGGGGTTCGCCGAGTTCCTGCTCATGATGGCCTGGGCGGAGGCGCTGGTGGGGGAGTACGAGTCGGCCCAGCGCCATGTCCGCGCGGCTCACGAGTCCATGCACAAAACCGGCGGCAGGCACCAACTGCCCCTGCTGTTGCTCGTGCTGACCGGTATCCACTACGGCCAGGGCGAGCTGCCCGAGGCGTACGACGCGGCCAAGCGGGCCGAGGCGGCGGCCAGGCAGATCGGCCGGCACGACTACGCCGCTGTGGCGGACGCGTTCGCGGCGGCCGCCGCGGGCCGGGCGTGGCACCGCCATCCGGCGCCCTCGGCACCGCGGTTCCGGCACGGGCTGGACGAGGGCAACTTCTGGGCGCCGGTCGCCGTGATCCTCCAGGCGGAGGCGTCGCTGTCCGTCGGCGACAACGTCGGCGTGCTGGAACTGCTGGCCGCGCAGCAGGACATGTGGGAGAGCGCCGGTCCCGCGAAGGTGCACCGGGCGCGGGTGTACGAGCTGCTCGCCGCAGCGGCGGAGGGCCTCGGCGACAAGGCCACAGCGGGACACTGGGAGAGCCTGGCGGCGAAGGCCGTACGGTCCCGCCCGGGGCGGCGCGAGGCGTCGGACGGGACCGGGACGGCGCCGGCCCGGACGGACGCCGCGGCGGCGGAGGAGCGGAGCGAACCCGCGCAGGACGAGGGAGACGCCCCCGGTGGCTCCGCGCCGGGACGCACGGCCGAGGAGAGCCCGCTGCCCACGGCCCTGCTGACCACGAGGGAACGCCAGGTCGCGCAGCTGGTCGGCGAGGGCATGCGGACGAAGGACATCGCCACCTCGCTCGGCGTCAGCCCGCGCACCGTGGACACGCATCTGGCCCGGATATACAGCAAAATGGGCGTTCATTCGCGTGCCGAGCTGATGCGCAAGGTCTTCCTCGAGGGCGATGGCGAGAGTGCCGCGCGGTCACTGGCTCCGCGTCGTTCGTGACACGGCCGCCGCCACCGATTACGGGCAGTGGCGCGCCGAACACGGGATCCACCTCATCGTGACCAGATGGTGAGAACGTCCGCGCTGTGGTTCCCGCGGATGCCCCGGTAACGTCCGATATCGTGCTGCTTTTTTCATCGGAAATGCTGGTCGCGTGTTTACGGTGCGGCGTGTCGATTTATTTGCGTTGAATTTTAAGTATTTACTTTTCATTGGCCAATCTACGTACGTGGGCCGCTCGGGGGGCGCGGCCGGATGTCGTCGGTGAGTGGTGGCGGTCGTCACGGTGATGACCCCGTCGGCGCCTGTGCCGCCCGCATGAAGGCAGGGGCCGGGCGGCCGCGTCCGCGTGTCGGAAGGGGAGGAGTGCTCGTGGGACCGGGAAGCAAAGGCGGGGCTCGGACATTATCGGGTACGTACGTAGTTCCTCGGATGTGTGTTCGCCACGTCATGGTCCAGACTGATCGGGTTCCTTTACCGTGGAATCATTCAGCCAGACCGAACCCGTGAGGTGTGAATGCGGTTTGAAATACTCGGTTCGCTCCGAGTAATCGACGGTTCGCGACAGTTCACGCTAAGTGCCCCGAAAATCGAGACGGTTCTCGCGGCGCTGCTCGTCGAGTCGGGGCGCTTCGTCAACAAGGATCAGCTGATCGGGGAACTGTGGGTGAGCAATCCGCCCCGCCGTGCCTCGGCCACCGTCCATGTGTACATTTCCCAACTGCGCAAGTTCCTGGTGTCGGCGGGGGACATCGAGGGACGGGCCATCGTCACCAAGCCGGCCGGCTACCTGCTGAAGACCGACGGCGCGGGCTTCGACTTCCAGGACTTCCACGAGGCGGTGCGCAGAGGGCACGCGCACCACCAGGCCGCCGCCTACGAGGCGGCGCTGGCCGCATTCGAACGGGCGCTGTCACTGGTCCGCGGCCAGGTCCTGGACGGCTTCGCCGAGGGGCCGATCCTGAACTCCTTCGCCGCCTGGGTCGAGGAGGAGAGCCTGCAGTGCCTCGAGATGTCCGTGGAGGCGCGGCTGGCCCTCGGCCGGCACCGCGAGGTCATCGGACTGCTGTACGGGCTGACGAGCGAATACCCGTTGCGTGAGTCGTTCTACCGGCAGCTGATGCTGGTGCTCTACCGTTCCGAACGCCAGGTCGAGGCGCTGGAGGTCTACCGCACCGCCCAGCGCGTACTCCGCGCCGAACTCGGACTGGAGCCCTGCCGTGCCCTCAGGCAGTTGCACCGGGCCATCCTCGCGTCCGACCGCGACCTGGACGTCCTGATGGCGAGCTGAGCGGCGGGCCCGCCCGCCGCATGCCCGCGCTGCCGGCCGGGGGTCGGTCTCAGTGCTCCGGCACCAGACCCCCGGCCGGGAGAAGGAGGGCCGCCAGCCGGGCGGCGAACACGGCGGGTGACTCCCGCAGGAAGAAGAAGTGCCCGCCCTCGAAGGAGTGGAAGGTGCTCTCCGCCCAGCTGCGCGCCGCCCACTCGCGGGCTTCGGCCTCGGAGACCAGCGGGTCCGCGACTCCGTGGAACACGTCTACCGGACAGTCCAGCGGGGGCGTGGCCGAGGGGCTGCGGGTCGCGCACAGGCGCAGATCCGCCCTGGTCAGTTCCAGCGCCGGACGCACCCAGTCCGGATAGCGCAGCAGTTCGGCGGACATGCCGCCGATACCGACGATCTTCTCGACGAGTTCGTCGTCGGAGTCGGTGTGTGACGAGGCCAGCGCGGGCGCCAGCTGGGGCGCACGCGCGGCTCCCGCGACGAGACGCACCGGGAGCACGTCACCGCGGGCCTGCCTGCGGGCGACGAGGTCGTGCGCCACCAGGGCGCCCATGCTGTGGCCGTAGCAGGCGTATCGCCCCGTGAGGTACGGGCCCAGCTGGTCGTCGAGCTCGGCCACCAGGCCGGCCATCGACCGCGCAAGCGGTTCGGCCCTACGCCCCTCCCGCCCCGGCAGTTGCACGGGCAGCACGTCGATGTGCGGCGCGAGCGCGTTGCGCACCGCGGTGAACGCCGAGGCGCTGCCACCGGCGTGGTGGAAGCAGAACAGCCGGAGCGGCCCGCCGGCGACCGGAGTCGTCGTCAGGTACCGGGTCCGCTGCGTCGCCGGCCCGCGGCCGGATACGGTGCCTTCCCACTCGCGCACGTCTGTGCCTCCCCGAGAGTTTTCGCCCATCGTCGCCGGGCCGCATTGACCGGCTCTAAAGCCGGTCTTGTGCCCGGACGGGCGAGGGCGCCGCCCGCCGGGAGCGCGCCGACCCGCTAGAGCGGGGCCTTAAGCCCGCTTAAGCGCCCCCTCCCAGGATCTTCGCTGCCGGGCTCCGCCGGACGGCCCGTCCGGTGCACCGCCCCGCTTCGAGCCGGTCGATGCCCCGGTCCGGACGGGCGGGGGCCGCGACCAGACGGAGGGACCAGATGCAACCCCAACGAATCCATGTCGCGTCCGCGGGTACCGCCCTCCCGGGCGCGCCCGTCGACAACGCCGCGCTCACCCGGCGCTTCGGCATGAGCGACCAGTGGGAGGAGTGGATCGGGGTCTTCATCGCCACGGAGACCCGGCACCTCACGGTCGACCTGGACACCGGCGAACGGCGCAACACCCTGGCGGACCTGTGCGAACTCGCCGCGCGCCGCGCGCTCGACGGCGCCGCGACCGCCGCCGCCGACATCGACCTGGTGGTCATGGGCACCGCCACCCCGGACCGGCTCCTGCCGACGACGGCCTCCGTGGTGGCGGACCGGCTGGGCATCGACGGCGTCCCCGTCTTCCAGTTGCAGTCAGGATGCACCGGTGCGTTCCAGGCGCTGGACCTCGCCCACCGGCTGCTCACCACGGGCGCGTACCGCAGGGCGCTGGTGATCGGCGGCGAGCTGAACGAGAAGTACTTCGACCTCGGCCAGGACTTCTCCAAGCTGCGTCCCGAACAGCTCATCAACTACGTGCTGTTCGGCGACGGCGCCGGCGCGATGGTCCTCAGCACCGAGCCCGGGGGCGCGCTCGCCAGGGTGTGCCTCACGTCGTCCCGGCTCACGGGCCACGGCCGTGAGCCGGGGCAGATCCTGGAGTGGTTCGGCCCCGCCGACCGCATGTCCGACCGGCTCCCCGCGGCGGAGGACTACAAGGCCATCGAGGAGACCGTGCCCCGGATGAGCCGCGAGATCCTGGACCAGGTGCTGGCCGACGTCGGCTGGACCCGCGAGGACGTCGACTACGTCCTGCCGCCGCAGCTGTCCGGCCGGATGACCCGCCGGGTCGTCGACGAACTGGACCTGCTGGGCGCCAAGGAGGTCAGTTGCGTCACCCAGATCGGCAACACCGGGAACGCCACGCCGTTCTTCCAGGTCGAGCGAGCGCTCCAGCTCATGGCTCCCGGAGACCGGGCGGTCGGGATCTCGGTGGAGTCGAGCAAGTGGATCCGCGCCGGTTTCGCGATCGAGCGGGTGTGACGTGATGGACACGTCCCGCCCCGGCTCCCTGCTGGAGCTGTTCCGCGCCGGCCGTCTGGCCACCGACTACCCACGGGTGCGTTCCCTGCTCGCCGAGGCCACCGGCGCCGAACTCCAGCGGGCCGGCCGGCTCCTGTGCCGTCTCGACCCGGACGAGGTGCTGCGGCACCACGCGGACACTCCCCAGGTGCGGACAGCGGTGACCGGACACGGGAACCTGGCCCTGCTGACCCCGGCGCTCACCGCCGAACTCGCCCGGCACGGGCTGCTGCTGCGGCCGACCCTCACCGACTTCGACAGCTACGTGCCGGAACTCTCCGATCCGGCCGGCGAACTGTACTCGGCGGGCCCCGACCTGGTCCTGCTGGTCCTCGACCCGATGGTGGTCCTCGACGATCTGCGCGCGCCCTGGACCCTCGACGAGGTACGCGCGGCCGTGGAGCACCGGATCTCGCTGATCGAGGCCCTGGTGGAACGCTTCGTCGCACACAGCGACGCCACCCTGGTCGTCAACACCCTGCCTCTCCCACGGACGCTGACGGCGCAGCTGATCGACTACCGCTCGCGCGCCCGGCTCGGCACGCTGTGGCGGGAGGCCAACTCACGGCTGCTGGGGCTCGGCGACAGCCGGCCCCAGGTCGTGGCACTCGACCTCGACCCGCTGCTGGCCGACGGCGTGCCCGCCACGGACCCCCGGCTCAGCGCGTACACCGGTGCCCACCTGTCGGAGCCGCTGCTCGCCGCCTACGCCAGGGAGATCGGCCATCTCGCCCGGCACCTGACCGGACGGACCAAGAAGTGCCTGGCGGTCGACCTGGACCAGACCCTCTGGGGAGGAGTGCTGAGCGAGGACGGCCGCGAGGGCATCGAGGTGGGCGAGGGCCTGCGCGGCAGGGCGTTCACCGCCTTCCAGCGCGTCCTCGCCCAGCTCGCCTCGCAGGGCGTCCTGCTGTCGGCCGTCAGCAAGAACGACCCGGCACCGGTGCGCGAGGTGCTGCGCGACCACCCCGGCATGACCCTGCGCGAGGACGACTTCGTGCAGATCAAGGCCGACTGGTCGGCCAAGCCCGGGCACCTGCGGGAGATCGCGGACACGATCGGGATCGGTCTCGACAGCTTCGTCTTCGTCGACGACAGCCCGCACGAGTGCGGCCTCGTCCGCGCCCACTGCCCGCAGGCCGACGTCGTCGCCCTCGACGAGGAGCCCGCGCTGCACGTGGAGAAGCTGCTGGCCGACGGCTGGTTCACCGTGCGGACGGTCACCGCGGAGGACACCGAACGCACCGCCCTGTACCGGGCGGAGGCCGCACGGGGTGAGCTGCGCACGGCGCACGCCGATCCCGACGACTATCTGCGGGACCTGCGGATCACCGTCACCATCGGCCCCGTGCGGCCGGACGAGATCGCCCGGGTGTCCCAGCTCACCCTGCGCACCAACCAGTTCAACCTCACCACCGAGCGGCTCCAGCCGGCGGCGGTCCAGCAGCGTGCCGAGGACCCGGACGCGAGCGTGCTGGCGGTCCACGTCAGCGACCGCTTCGGCAGCAGCGGCCTGACCGGCGCGGTGTTCCTGCGGCGCACGGGCGACGTGCTGACGGTCGACAACTTCCTCCTCAGCTGCCGGGTGCTGGCCCGCGGCGTGGAACAGGCCTGCCTGGCGGCCGTGCTGCACCACGCCAAGGCACAGGGCGCCGACGCGGTGGAGGCCGCGTACCGCCCGACCGCCAAGAACGCCAAGGTGCGGCACCTGTACCCGTCCGCCGGCTTCGAGGAGACCGGTGGCGACACCACGTCGACGACCTTCCGTCACCGACTGGGCCAGCTGCCGGACGTGCCCGGCCACATCCGTCTGATCGATCGCTCCCGGGGGGCCCGCAAGTGAACAGCCTGGACGAATTCGCCGAGTTGATCAGTGATCACATCGGGATACCGGTCACCGGTGAGGATCTGCGCCGCAACGTGGACGAGGTCCCCGGCTGGGACTCGCTCCACGTGATGTGGCTGCTGACCGTGCTGGAGCGGGAGACCGGGCGACGCCTGTCCCTGCCCGACGTGATCGAAGCCCCCACACTCGCCCACGTCTACGAACTGGCGGTGGCCCCGTGACGGTCCGGCCCCTGGCGCGGCAGCGCCGCCACACCTTCTACTTCCTCCAGACGATCCGCGGCTTCTCCCCGGTCTTCCTGGACACGGACGTCGACATGACCCGGGTCCAGCAGGTCCGCGAGGCCGCCCGGGACAGCGGCCGGCGGTACTCCGCGGTGGCGTGCGTCATCCTGGCCGCCGCACGGGCACTCGCCGCCCATCCGCAGGCCAACGCCGCGATCCTCGGGACCCTGCGCCCCCGGATCGTCACCTACGACCACGTCGATGTGAAGGTCGCCCTGGACAAGAGGCTGGACGGCGAACGGGTCGTCCTGTCGGCCCTGCTCAAGGGCGCGCAGGCGGCCGGCCTGGACGAGATCCAGAGGCAACTGGAGCACTACCGCGAGGGCGACGCGGACGACATGCCCGAGTTCGCCCCCGTCCGCCGGCTCCAGCGGCTGCCCGTAGCCGTGGGGTCCCGTGCCTTCCGGCGGGTCGTGCGCCCGCTTCCCGCCCGGCACCAGGTCATGGGCACGCTCGCCGTGTCCTCGCTCGGCCACCGGCCGGTCGACGGGTTCCACTCCGTCGGCGGCACCACCATCACCCTCGGCCTCGGGCAGATCGCCGAGCGCCCGGTCGTCCGCGACGGCCAGGTGGTCCCCGCCCCCGTCATGCGGCTCAACCTCGCCTTCGACCACCGTGTGGTGGACGGCGCAGAGGCCGCCGACCTGCTCGCGGACATCAAGACCAGAATCGAGGAGTTCCACCACCCCCTGACGCCGGGCACCGACGGCCGTGCCGCGGCCCTGGAGGACGCCGTATGAACGACGTGGCGGAACTGAAGCTCTTCGGGCTGGCCCACGCACGCGCCCAGAACCTCACCCAGGCCGCCTACCAGGAGGTCTGCGACCGGATCCACTCCGACGACGGGGACCGGCCGGGCTCCTGGACGGGGGAGTGGAGCCGAGCCGCGGCCCGGCTGGAGGCCGAGGGCCGGCTGCTGGAGGCCTGCGCCCACTACAACCTGGCGCGATTCCCCGCCGTGGACGGCCCGGCCAGGGAACGGGCGCAGAAGAAGTGCGTCGAGGTCTGCGCCGCCTGGGCGGCGGACCACGCGGTGACCCGCCTCGACCTCCCCGTCCTCGGCGAGACCGTGCCCTGCTGGGCGAGCGGCCTGTCCGCCACGGAGCGGCGCCCGCTGCTGCTGGTGATGGGCGGCATCATCAGCATCAAGGAGCAGTGGATGACCCTGCTCGCGCAGGCGTCACGGCTGGGCATGGCCGTGCTGGTGGCCGAGCTGCCGGGCGTCGGCGAGAACCCGTTGCCGTACTCCGCCGACAGCTGGCGGATGCTCTCCCACCTCCTCGACGCCGTAAGCGACCGGGCCGACGTCGAGCACACCTACGGGCTGACCCTGAGCTTCAGCGGACACGCCGCCCTGCGCTGCGCGGCGCACGACCGGCGCATCAGGGGTGTCATCACCATCGCCGCCCCGGTCGCCGCCTTCTTCACCGACCCGGACTGGCGCCGCGGCCTGCCCCGGATCACCGTCGACACGCTGGCCCGGCTGACCCGCACGACCCCGGACGACATCACCGGCGACATGAGCCCCTGGGCGCTCACCGACACGGAACTCGCCGCCGTCGGCATCCCGGTGCACTACCTGGCCACCCACGAGGACGCGATCATCCCGGGTGACGACGTCCGCCGGCTCACGAGCAGGGTCCCCGGCACCCGGGTCCTGGAGTACCGCGACGAACACGCGGGACCGGGCAACGCCCTGGAAACCCGGCTGTGGATCTTCCTGTCCCTGCTGCGCATGCGCCGCGTCGGCGGCCCGCGCACGGCCCTGCTCGCCGCCGCGGCCGGTCTGCTCGCCCTGCGGCGACGGCTCACCGGCGCCCTGACCGGGGCGCGCCGGCCCAGGCCGGCTGCCTGACGCCCCGTCAGGCCCCCTGCCCGACGCTTCGTCCCGTCACTTCCGGAAAGGAACGTTCCGTTGAGCGAGACCCCCATCAAGACCCCCGTCGAGATCGACACCACGCGTCCGGGCCTGGCCCGCATGTACGACTACCTCCTCGGTGGCACCGAGAACCACCCGGCCGACCGTGCGCTGGTCGACGAGATCGCCGCGACCGATCCCGGTGTCTTCGCCGCGGCCCGCGCCAACCGCGACTTCCTGATCCGCGCGGTCCGCTTCCTGACCGAAGACGTGGGCATCCGGCAGTTCCTCGACATCGGGTCCGGCCTGCCCACCCAGGACAACGTGCACGCCGTCGCGCAGGCCATCGCTCCCGAGGCACGCGTCGTGTACGTCGACAACGACCCGACCATCACCGTGCACGCGGAGTCCCTCGTGCGCGCCGAGAAGAACATCGAGGTGGTCCTCGGTGACCTCGGCCGCCCCGAGGACATCCTGAACGCCCCCGGGGTGCGCCGGCTGCTCGACTTCGACGAGCCGGTGGCCCTGCTGCTCGTCGCCGTCCTGCACTTCGTGCCCGACGCCGAGGACCCCTGGGCCGCCGTGCGCCTGCTGCTCGACGCCCTTCCCCCGGGCAGCTACCTGGTGCTCTCCCACGTCTCCCTGGCCGAGCTGGACGAGCTCGCGGCCACCACCGACCGGGCCTTCGAGAAGCGCAGCATCGAGCTCAACGCCAACCGGACCAAGGCACAGATCGCGCGCTTCTTCGAGGGCCTCGAACTCCTGGAGCCCGGTCTGGTGGAGACCACCGAGTGGCGGGCGGAGCAGACGGCCCCCCGCAAGGTGAGCGACATGGTCATCTACGCGGGACTCGCCCGCAAGAACTGAGCCACCGCCCACAGCGACGCACACCAGCCACGGTGCAACCAAGGAGTCAGCAGGTGTTTGCAGAAACCCCGGACGTGAACGCGAACGAGTCCGCGGTGCGGCGCCAGGACGCCGTAGCGGTCATCGGCATGGCATGCCGGCTGCCGCAGGCGGACGGCCCGCAGGCCTTCTGGAAGCTCCTGCGCGAGGGCCGGGACACGGTCGTCCCCGCCCCCGAGCACCGCTGGGGCCCGGCCGGTGCCGACCCGGGCCCGCGCTGGTACGGCGCGTTCCTCGACCACGTCGACGAGTTCGACGCGGCGTTCTTCGGGATCTCCCCACGCGAGGCCGTCGAGATGGACCCGCAGCAGCGGGTGGTCCTCGAACTGGGCTGGGAGGTCCTGGAGAACGCCGGCATCGTCCCCGAGCGCGTCCGCGACTCCCGCACCGGTGTCTTCATCGGCGCCATCTGGGACGACTACGCCGGCCTCCTCGCGCGGCGCGGCCCGGACGGCAGCACCGGCCACACCGTCACCGGCACCCACCGCAGCATCATCGCCAACCGCCTCTCCTACGTCCTGGGACTGCACGGCCCGAGCCTCGCCGTGGACGCCGGCCAGTCCTCGTCGCTCGTCGCGGTCCACCTCGCCTGCGAGAGCCTGCGCGCGGGTGAGTCGGAGATGGCCATCGCCGGCGGAGTCAACCTCGACCTGCTCGCCGAGACCACCGCGGTGTCCGCCAAGTTCGGCGCCCTGTCCCCGACCGGCCGCTGCCGCACCTTCGACGCCGCCGCGGACGGCTACGTACGCGGCGAGGGCGCCGGTGTGGTCCTGCTCAAGCCGCTGGAGCAGGCGGTACGCGACGGCGACCCCGTCCACTGCGTGATCCTGGGCAGCGCCGTCACCAACGACGGACGCACCGACGGCCTGACCGTACCCGGCTCCGCGTACCAGGCCGAGGCCATCCGGCGGGCCCAGCTGGCGGCCGGGGTCACACCCGGCGAGGTGCAGTACGTCGAGCTGCACGGCACCGGCACCCGGGTCGGCGACCCCGTCGAGGCCACCGCCCTCGGCACGGTGTTCGCGCCGGGCCGTCCCGCGGACGCTCCGCTGCGGGTCGGCTCCGTCAAGACCAACATCGGCCACCTGGAGGCGGCCGCGGGCGTCGCCGGGCTGATCAAGACCGTGCTCAGCATCGCCCACGGCGAACTCCCGGCCAGCCTGCACTTCGAGACGCCCCACCCCGACATCCCCCTGGACGAGCTCCGGCTGCGGATGCAGACCCGCCACGAGAGCTGGCCCCGTCCGCAGGACCGCCTGGTGGCCGGCGTGAGCTCCTTCGGCATGGGCGGCACCAACTGCCACCTCGTCCTCGCCCAGCACCGGCACGAGCCGGCCGACGAGGGCGCGCACCCCGCGCCGCGGCACACCGGCACCACGCCCGCCGCACCGCGGCCGGTCGTCCCCTGGCTGCTCTCCGGCACGGACCCCGCCGCCCTCCGGGCACAGGCGCGGCGCCTGCACGAGCACCTCACGTCCGCAGCCGGCGCCGGGACGGCCGACATCGGACTCTCGCTGGCCACCACGCGCACCGCCTTCCCGCACCGCGCCGCCCTCGTCGGACGCGACCGTGACACCCTGCTCGGGTCCCTGTCCGCGCTCGCCGAGGGACAGCCGGCCTCCGCCACGCTGACCGGCACCGCCGGACCCACCGGTCCGCTCGCGGTCGTCTTCTCCGGGCAGGGCGCCCAACGCCCCGGAATGGGACGGGAACTCTACGCGGCCTTCGAGACCTTCCGGCACTCGGTCGACGAACTCTGCGCGGAGTTCGACGGCCTGCTGGAGCGTCCGCTGCGCACCGTGATGTTCGCCGACGCCGGTACGCCCGAGGCCCACTGGCTCGACCAGACCGCCTACACACAGCCCGCCCTGTTCACCTTCGAGGTGTCGCTGCACCGTCTGCTCGCATCCTTCGGCGTCCGCCCCGACTACCTCATCGGACACTCGATCGGTGAGCTGGCGGCCGCGCACGTCGCCGGCGTCCTCTCCCGGGGCGACGCCTGCCGGCTGGTGGCGAGCCGGGGCGCCCTCATGCAGTCGCTGCCCGCGGGCGGTGCGATGGCCGCCGTCGAGGCGACCGAGGCCGAAGTGGCACAGGCGCTGGCCGAGGAGCGCGGCGACGCCGAGATCGCGGCGCTCAACGGGCTCGACTCCACCGTCGTGTCCGGACCCGAAGAGGCCGTCCTCGCCGTCATGGAGCTGTTCGCCGCACGGGGCCGCCGAACCCGCCGGCTGCACGTCAGCCACGCCTTCCACTCCCGGCTGATGGAACCCGCGCTGGGGCCCCTGCGCTCGGCGGCGTCCGACGTGGAGTTCGCCGCTCCCGCCGTACCCGTGATCTCCAACGTGACCGGCCGCCTGGCGACGGCCGAGGAACTCGCCTCCCCCGACTACTGGGCCGCGCACACCCGGAAGACCGTCCGCTTCAGCGACGGCGTCCGCACCCTTCACGGGCTGGGCGTCACCCGCTACCTGGAGATCGGTCCCGACTCCGTCCTCGTGCACATGATCCGCCAGAGCCTGCCGGCCGACGCTCCGCGCCCGCTGCTGGCAGCCGCGCAGCGACGCGACCGGCCCGAGGAGGAGACCCTCGTCCGCGCCCTGGCCCACCTGCACACCACCGGCACCGAGGTGGACTGGGCCGCCTTCTTCGCCCACAGCGCCGCACGCCTCGTACCGCTGCCGACGTACGCCTTCCAGCGCCGCCGCTTCTGGCCCGGCGTCGCCGCCCCGGCCGGCGCACCGAGCCTCCCGCAGGCCGCGCCGCCCGCGCCGCCGTCCGCCCCGCACCACGCGGCGCCCGCCCCCGCCGCGGCCGACCGCTCCGCCGGCACCCTCGCCCTGGTCCGCGCGGAGGTCGCCGCCGTCCTCGGCCACACCTCCGCGCACGACGTCGACCCCACCGGGGTCTTCCGGGACCTCGGCCTCGACTCGCTGATGTCGGTCGACCTGTGCGAGCGGCTCTCCCTCGCCACCGGCCTCGACCTGCCCACGACCCTGCTCTACGACCACCCGAGCCCGCTCGCCCTGAGCCGGCACTTGCACGAACGGCTGTACGGCGGCACCGGCCCGGACACCGACGCCCCGGCCCGTGCCGCGGCCGCCGACGAGCCCATCGCCGTCGTCGCCATGGCCTGCCGCTACCCCGGCGGGGTCACCTCACCCGAGGACCTGTGGCGACTGGTCGCCTCCGGGACCGACGCGATCAGCGGCTTCCCCGCGAACCGCGGCTGGAACCTCGACGGCCTCTTCGACGCCGACCCGGACCGGGCCGGGCACTCCTACGTCGACGTCGGCGGCTTCCTGCACGACGCCGACCTCTTCGACCCGGGATTCTTCGGCATCAGCCCGCGCGAGGCGGCCGCCATGGACCCGCAGCAGCGGCTGCTCCTGGAGACCTCCTGGGAGGCACTGGAGCGGGCCGGGATCGACCCGGCCACGCTGCGCGGCAGCCAGACCGGCGTGTTCGTCGGCGCCGTCGCACCCGAGTACGGTCCCCGGCTGTACCAGGGGGCCCAGGGCTTCGACGGCTACCTGCTGACCGGCAGCACCTCCAGCGTGGCCTCCGGCCGCGTGGCCTACACACTCGGCCTTCAGGGCCCGGCGATCACCGTCGACACGGCGTGCTCCTCGTCACTGGTGGCCCTGCACATGGCCGCCCGGTCCCTGCTGGCCGGAGAGTGCGACATGGCCCTCGCCGGCGGCGCGACCGTCATGAGCTCGCCCGGCATGTTCGTCGAGTTCAGCCGTCAGCGCGGGCTGGCTCCCGACGGCCGGTGCAAGCCGTTCGCGCAGGCCGCCGACGGCACCAGCTGGGCCGAGGGCGTCGGCATGATCCTGCTGATGCGGCAGTCCGAGGCCGAGCGGCGCGGCCACCCCGTGCTCGCCTTGATCCGCGGCTCCGCGATCAACCAGGACGGCGCCAGCAACGGCCTGTCCGCACCCAGCGGCCCGGCCCAGGAGCGGGTCATCCGACAGGCACTGGCCGCCGCCGGACTCACCACCGCCGACGTGGACGCCGTGGAGGCGCACGGCACGGGCACCACCCTCGGCGACCCCATCGAGGCCCGCGCCCTGCTCGCCACCTACGGACGGCACCGCGACCCCGGCACGCCGCTGTGGCTGGGCTCGCTGAAGTCCAACATCGGCCACGCCCAGGCCGCCGCGGGCGTCGGCGGCGTCATCAAGATGGTGATGGCGCTCCGGAACGGGACGCTGCCCCGGACCCTGCACGTCGACAGCCCCACCGCGCACGTGGACTGGGACAGCGGCGCCGTCGCCCTGCTGCGCGACGCGATGCCGTGGGAGCGGGGCGAACGCCCGCGCCGGGCCGCCGTCTCCTCGTTCGGCATCTCCGGCACCAACGCCCACCTGGTCCTGGAGGAGCACCCCGAGCCCGCGACACCCCGCGCCACGCCCCCCACCCCCCTCGGTACCCCCGTGCCCTGGCTGCTGAGCGCCCGCGACGAGACGGCGCTGCGCGAGCAGGCGGGCCGGCTGGCCGAACTGCTCGCCGCCGGCACCACCACCGACCCGGTCGGCGTCGCCCGCACCCTGGCCGGCGGCCGCACCCGGTTCGAGCACCGCGCGATCGTCACCGCCACCGGCCACGACACCACGCTGCGCGCCCTGCGCGCCCTCGCGAACGGTGAATCCGACGACCTTCTGGTACGCGGCACCGCCGCCCGGGATGTGCGTCCGGTGTTCGTGTTCCCGGGGCAGGGGTCGCAGTGGGTGGGGATGGCGGTGGAGTTGCTGGGTGCTTCGCCGGTGTTCGCGGAGCGGATGGTGGAGTGCGGGCGGGCTCTGGCGCCTCATGTGGAGTGGTCGTTGCTGGATGTGGTGCGGGGTGTGGAGGGTGCTCCGTCGTTGGAGCGTGTCGATGTGGTGCAGCCGGTGTTGTTCGCGGTGATGGTGTCGCTGGCGTGGGTGTGGCGGTCGTACGGTGTGGAGCCGGCGGCGGTGGTGGGGCATTCGCAGGGTGAGATCGCGGCGGCGTGTGTGGCGGGGGCGTTGTCCCTGGAGGACGCGGCGCGTGTGGTGGCGTTGCGCAGTCGTGCGTTGCTGCGGCTGGCCGGTACCGGCGGCATGGTCTCCGTGTCCCTCGCGGCCGACGAGGTCGAGCGCCGGATCGCCGAATGGGACGGCCGCGTCTGTGTGGCGGCGGCCAACGGCCCGCACTCCACGGTGGTCTCGGGCGACGCCGACGCCCTCGGGGAACTCCTCCTGCGCTTCGAGGAGTCGGACGTACGGGCCCGCCGCATCCCGGTCGACTACGCCTCGCACTCCCCGCACGTCGAGGCGCTTCAGGAGCCCCTCGCCGAGCTCCTGGCACCCGTTACGCCCAACCAGCGATCGACCGTGCCGTTCCACTCCACGCTCACGGGCGAACTCATCGAGGACACCGGCCTGCTCGACGGCGGCTACTGGTACCGCAACCTGCGCAACCCCGTACGGTTCGAGCAGGTCGTCCGTGCCCTGGCCGAGCAGGGACACACCCTGTTCATCGAGGCCAGCCCGCACCCCGTGCTCACCGTCGGCATCGAGGAGACACTCGACGGCATCGGCGTGCCCGGCGTCGCCGTCGGCTCGCTGCGCCGCCAGGACGGCGGACCGGCCCGGCTGCTGAACTCCCTGGCCGTGGCCGTCGCCCACGGGGCACACCTGGACCTGTCCGGACTCGTCCCGGCGGCCGACACCCCGGCGCCGCTTCCCACCTACCCCTTCCAGCGCGAGAGCTACTGGCTCACCGACGCCACGAGCGGCGGCGACATCACCGGACTGGGCCTCCAGGGCGACGACCACCCGCTGCTCGGGGCCACCCTCGCCCTCGCCGACGGCGACCAGGTGGTCTTCACCGGCCGGCTCTCGCTGCGCACCCACCCCTGGCTGGCGGACCACAAGGTCGGCGACACCGTCCTGCTGCCCGGCACGGCCTTCGTCGAACTCGCCCTGCACGCCGGACACCGCACCGGCCACGAGCACTTGGAGGACCTGACCCTCGAAGCGCCGCTCGTCCTGCCGGAGACCGGCGGCGTACAGCTCCAGCTGTCGCTCACCGCACCGGACGACGCGGGACGCCGCGCCGTCACCGTCTCCTCGCGCCCCGACGACGCCGACGAGACGCCCGGACCGTGGACCCGGCACGCCACCGGCACCCTCCTCCACCACGCCCAGGCGCCCGCACCGCTGCCGCGCCAGTGGCCGCCCGCCGCGGCGACCGCCCTCGACGTCGACGACCTGTACCAGCGCCTGGCGGAGCAGGGCTACCGCTACGGACCGCTGTTCCAGGGCGTCGTACGGGCCTGGGACCACGGTGACGAGACGTACGTCGAGATCGCGCTCCCCGAGGAGCAGCGCACCACGGCGGACCAATACGGAGTGCACCCCGCGCTGCTCGACGCGGCCCTGCACCTGCTCGTCCTGGACCCCGCCGCCGCGGTCAGCGGTGCGGCGCCCCGGCTGCCCTTCTCCTGGGCGGGCGTGTCCCTGCACGCCGTCGGCGCCACCGACCTGCGGGTCCGGCTCACCAGGACCGGGGACGGCACGGCGGCCCTCGACGTCGCCGACGCCGCCGGCGCCCCGGTCGTCTCCGTCGCGGAGCTGACGCTGCGCGAGATGAAGACACCGGCCGGCCGGGCCGCCCACCCCACGCACAACGCGGTGTTCGGCGTCGACTGGGTGCCGCTGCCCACCGGCACCGCGCCCGCACCGGCGGCGGGCCGGTGGGCCGTCGTCGGCACCGACCCCATGGACGGCGCCCCCGCCGGCACCGTCCACTACGCCGGCCTCGACGATCTCGTCGCCGCGGTCGGCACCGACGGGCAGCGCCCGGAGGTCGTCCTCGCACCGATCGGCCGCACGATCGGGGACGAGCCCCGTGACGGCGCGGACACCCTGGCCCTTTCCACCACCGAGGCCGCCCTGTCTTTGGTGCGGGGGTGGTTGGCGGATGAGCGGTGGGTGTCGTCGCGGTTGGTGGTGGTGACGCGGGGTGCGGTGGGGCCTGGTGGTGTGTCGGGTGTGGGTGGTTTGGCGGGTGCGGGGGTGTGGGGGCTGTTGCGGAGTGTGCAGTCGGAGCATCCGGGGCGGTTCGTGTTGGTGGATGTGGACGGTGACGTGGGTGTGTTGCCGGGTGTGTTGCCGGATGTGGTGGCGTCGGGTGAGGCGCAGCTGGCGGTGCGTGGTGGTGAGGTGTTCGTTCCTCGGTTGGCTCGTGTCGCGGTGGAGGGTTCGGGGGAATCGGCGGGGTCGGTGTGGGGTGCGGGTGTGGTGTTGGTGACGGGTGCGGGTGGTGCGTTGGGTGGGTTGGTGGTGCGGCGTTTGGCGGTGGTGCATGGGGTGCGTCGGTTCTTGTTGGTGAGCCGGCGTGGTGGGGCGGATGAGCGGTTGGTGTCGGTGGCGTGTGAGTTGCGGGCGTTGGGTGCTGTGGTGGATGTGGCGGCGTGTGATGTCGCTGATCTGGGGGCGTTGGCTGGTGTGGTGGAGGGGGTGGAGTTGTCGGGGGTGGTGCATGCGGCTGGGGTG